>NZ_AFOC01000017.1:0-42272 GCF_000224455.1 endosymbiont of Riftia pachyptila (vent Ph05) | reverse complement strand
AGCTCACCACATTGGTGACATTGGAGTTGCCGTCCTTGGAGGATTGGGCACAGCCGTAGAAGCCACCGCCAGCAAAGTCGTTGATAAAGCGGGAGGCGACGTAGCGCATGCTCTCCTGGATGCGTGAGACATTCTCCTCCAACTTAAAGGTCTGTTTACTCGACATGAAGATAGAGATGGCGCCGCTCATCAGCAGCAGGCTGAGCACCAGGGCGATCATCAACTCCACCAGGGTCAGACCCTGACAGAGGCGTCGCATCGGATATTTTTTCAGATAGCTATTCATGCAACACCTCAGGGGATCAGGCTCAACACATATCGGCGCAGCGGGGTGGCATCGTTAGCCAAAGAGGCATCCTTATCATGGTCCCACCAGAGCTTGATCGCATAGACACCATTGGGATTTAGGCCATCACACGCATGCTCAGCGGCCGAGGCGCCATCATCCGGGGTGCTGTCGAGGCAGATTACACCCTGGCCCTGTGGCAGCTGTGAGAGCCGCTCGGTACGCCACTGCCAGATGTCGTACTGCGCCACCTGTGCGGCCGTGCAGGTGCTGGTGATACAATTCGGATCACTACCATCGGCAACCGCCAGATCGTAACTCCCTGCGCTCACACCGGCCGGATTGGCCCGCAGCCGGTCGGCCGCATCCAGCGCCATCAGGGTCGCCAGAGTGCCCTCCATCCCCCCCACATTGCCCTGCAGGGAGCGAAACTGCAGCCCGGCCACCCCGAGCAGACCGATGGAGAGGATCACCATCGTCACCAGCACCTCCATCAGGGTAAACCCCCGCTGCCGCCTGTATGCTTTGCCGTTTCGCTTGAACATACCTCAACTCCCGCTTGTGCAACTCGTCTTCGTTACCGTCATCTGACCGGTAGTGGAGATCGCGAACTGCCGCACTTGGTTGCCCTCACAGTGCGGAAACTCGAAGCTGAAGGTCATCCCACCCGCTGCATTGGTAGTATCCAACTCACCGCTGGCAAGAAACCGGATATAAGCCGGCATATTGGTGAAGGTCGGTGTGACATCGCCAGCTGCGACCTGCCAGACTCGCACCGGATCCTCTGCCCGGTCATTCATATCCCGGACGCCGGCGCCATCGCGATCGGGGAAGACCATCCAGCCATTAGCCCAGGCGCCGCTGCAGCTGCCATTCGCCGCCTGCGGACAGATGGTGACCGCCCCGCCCCGCTTCACTGCCTCACTGCGCGCCAGCTGTATTGCACCGGCAAAGTCGTTGACGTGTGCCGTCACCTGGTTGCTTGCCATCAACGCGTTGTAGGCAGGGATCCCCACCAGCAGCATGATCAGCCCGACCACCAGCGCCGTCATCACCTCGATCAGGGTAAAACCTTGTGTACTTTTCATCTTGTGCATCTGTATAGCAAACCTCACGAACGCCGGGGTAGCTGTTCCGATGAGCTGCCCCATCTGCCCGACAAACGGCACCACGGTGCGCCTGAATGTGATAAAACCCACAATATCATCCACCCCAAACACGCCACTGGGCAGCTGGACGCACACCCGCCGTGGATGGAGAATGAAAAGAGTATCGGTTTTTTCCTCTGACGAAAAACCGCAGCACCATTTTTTTGAAGGCAGTAACCATGAGCGATTGTCTCATCATCGGCGGCGGCATTATCGGCATGCTCACCGCCCACGAGCTCTCCCAGGCCGGCATGCGTATCACCCTAATCGAACGCCGTGAGACCGGCCGGGAATCATCCTGGGCCGGCGGCGGCATCGTCTCCCCTCTCTACCCTTGGCGCTATGCCGATGCGGTCACCGCACTGGCGACCTGGAGCCAGCAACGCTATCCGGCGTTGGCCGCAGCCCTCCACCAGGAGAGCGGCATCGACCCCGAGTACCAACGCAGCGGCCTACTGGTGCTTGAGGTGGAGGACAAGACCCAGGCACTCAGCTGGGGCAAACGCCACGCCATAGCGCTCCACTCCTGTACCGCCGACGAGGCAGTCAGCTACGACACCGGGCTAAAGACCGGCGGCAGGGGCGGCATCTGGATGCCCGAGGTCGCCCAAGTCCGCAATCCGCGGCTGGTCAAGGCCGCCCGACTCGCCATTGATCACAACATCAACATCCTTGAAGAACACGAAATCACCGAGCTGATCAGCCATAATGGCAAGATTCAGGGGGTGCGCGTAGGCACCACCAAGATCGAGAGTGAACGGGTCATCATCTGCGCCGGCGCCTGGAGCCAGAAGCTGCTCGCCGAAACCGCCATCCCACCGGCCATCGAGCCGGTAAAGGGGCAGATGATCCTGCTCAAAACCAACCCCGGCAGGGTCAACCGCATCCTGCTGCACAACCAGCGCTACCTGATCCCACGCCTGGACGGCCGGGTGCTGGTCGGCAGCACCCTGGAACACAAAGGCTTCGACAAGACCACCACAACCGAGACTCAAAAGGAGTTGCGGCAGTTCGCCTGCGATCACTACCCGGCGCTGGCCGATGCCCCGGTCGAACACCATTGGGCTGGACTGCGCCCCGGCTCACCCCAGGGCATCCCCTTCATCGGCCCAGTGCCAGGCATGGAGGGGCTCTACCTCAACGCCGGCCACTACCGCAATGGCGTGGTGCTCGGCCCCGCCTCGGCGCGCCTGATGGCCGACCTGGTGTTGCAACGGGAGCCGATCCTCGACCCCGCCCCCTATGCGCTGGACGCAGCGAGAGAGTAACAGCCGACCTGGACCCTTCAGACCATCCAAGTCTATAATTGCGTCCCTTTTTGGCCGATGTAGCTCAGTCGGTAGAGCAACTGATTCGTAATCAGTAGGTCAGCGGTTCAATTCCGCTCATCGGCTCCATACTTCCCAGCAGGGCCCGGATTCTGGCTGGCCAAAGGCCTCATCCCGGCAACCGCAGCCGCTCCGACAAGCCGGAGGCGCGGCTGAGTCTGCGCCCCACCGCTGCCGCCAGGATCTCCCAGCGCCCCCACAGCTCCACCGTCCCGGAGGCCCGGGTCACCCCGGTGTAAAGCAGCTCGCGGCTCAACACCAGGCTGTCGCTGTCGGGCAGCAGCAGCAGCACCCGCGCAAACTCCGAGCCCTGGGACTTATGCACCGTCAGCGCGAAGGCGGTTTCATGGGGCGGCAGGCGCGCCGGCAACACCCGCCGCAGACTGTTGTCCGGCAGGCGAAACCAGGCGCGCAGCACCCCGCCTGCGGCGGCATCGGGCCAGAGCAGACCGACATCACCATTGAACAGCCCCAGATGGTAGTCGTTTCGGCTAATCATTATCGGCCGTCCCGCATAGTGCTCCTCCTCCCTGCGGATCAGCCCGGCCACCTGCAGCGCCTGCGCCACCTGACGGTTGACCTGCTCCACCCCAGCCGCGCCCTGACGCAGCGCACACAAGATGCGCACCCGATCCAGTGCATCGAGGGCGGCTTCAGGCCCCGCCGCCTGCATCACCGGCGCAAACGCCTGCAGCGCAAACTCGGCCAACGGCCGGTTGCGCTCAGACTCCGCCAGCTCACGCCAGCGCAGCTCTGCCGAGGCGGATGCCAACACTGCCCGCAGCCGCGCAGTGTCGCCGCCATTGATGGCACCGGCCAGCTCACCGATGCCACTCTGCCGATCGAAGCGGTAGCTCTTGCGCAACAGGGCGATGCTGTCGGCCATCGGCTCAGTGCTGCCGGCACCGGGCAGCTGACCGACACCGACCTGTGCCAACGCCTCACGCATTGCCTCAGACAACAACAGCTCGCCGCCGCGGCCGCAGAGATCGGCAAACACACTACCCGCCTCCACTGAGGCAAGCTGATCCTTATCGCCCAGCAGGATTAGCCGCGCCTGGCCTGGCAGCGCGGCCACCACCCGGTTCATCAGCGGCAGATCAATCATCGAGGCCTCATCCACCACCAGCAGATCCAGGTGCAGCGGATTCTCCGCAGTGTAGCGGGGCTGCGCCCGCCCCGGTCGCACTCCGATCAAGCGGTGCAGAGTCAGCGCCTCAGCGGGGATCGCCTCGCGCACCGCCTCGCTCAGATTCAGCCCGGCACGCAGCTTGCGGATCGACTCGGTGAGGCGCGCCGCAGCCTTGCCAGTGGGGGCCGCCAGAGCG
Source organism: endosymbiont of Riftia pachyptila (vent Ph05) (assembly GCF_000224455.1). Taxonomy (NCBI): domain Bacteria; kingdom Pseudomonadati; phylum Pseudomonadota; class Gammaproteobacteria; species endosymbiont of Riftia pachyptila. Next base: position 38,182 of record NZ_AFOC01000017.1, on the reverse strand, counting down.
ATCCGCAGGCCTTTGTCCCTGCGCCTGAGCCTGCTCGATCAGCAGCGCGAGGATCGCGGCAACGGTGTGGGTCTTGCCAGTACCCGGCCCACCGGAGATCACCAACAGCCGCCGCAGCAACGCCATCGCCGCCGCCACCCGCTGCCAGTCGATCTCATCATCGCAGTCGGGAAAAAGGCGCTGCAGCCCGCCACGCAGCAACACCCGATCCACAGCCTCAAGCGGCACTGTCGCCAGCTGCCGCAGCCGGTCGGCCAGATCCGCTTCAAACCGCCAGTAGCGCCCCAGGTAGAGGCGCTGCTCATCCAGGATCAGCGCCTGCGACTGCCCCGGTCCACCCACCAGCGGGCTGTCGGCCAGTTGCTGCAGCCAGTCCGCCAGGGGCGGTGCCGCCACTCCGGAAAAGCCTTCGGTCACGAACAGGCGCTGTTCCGCATGCTTGGCCAGATCAACACAGACATCACCCTCCCCCACCGCATGACTGACCAGCGCGGCGGCGATCGCCACCAGCTCCCGCCCCTGTTGCAGATTCGCCGTGAGGCGCTCGGCAAAGTAGAGATCCAGCTCGCGCAGGCTGCCTGCCGCCAGCGCCTCACGCATGCCTGTGCCACTCATGCCTGCCCCTCCGCACAGAGACGGTCCAACGCCTCGATCAGCGCCAAGGGCGGGCGGTCGTAAAATATGCCGTGGCGGCTGCCGGGGCGGATGCCGCGCACAAACAGGTAGTAGACCCCACCGAAGTGACGCTGGTAGTCGTAGTCAGGCAAACGCTGCCGCAGATAGCGGTGCAGCGCCAGAGTGTAGATCAGATACTGCAGCCGGTAGCGGTGTGCCTGCATCGCCTGCTCCAGCGCCTCGCAGTGGTACTCCTCGGGGCGGTTGCCCAGATGATTCGATTTGTAGTCGGCCAGATAGAAGCGCCCCTGATGCTGAAAAACCAGGTCGATAAAGCCGCGCATCAGCCCTTCGGTCGAGTCGAAGCTCAAACCCTCGCCGCTGCTGCGATAGTCGGCAAACTTGGCCAGCACTTCCTGCAAACCCGGCTGGCTCAAGCTCGCCAGCGGATAGAAAAATTCCATCTCATCCAGGCGATCAGCACGACTAATTTGGCACAGCTGCAAGCCGTTCTGATCCAACTCGGTGGTGAGCAGGTCGCGCAACATACCGCTCAGGGCCTCGCCCCAGTGGCTTTCAAAACCGTGGCTCTGCAGCTGCCGCTGCACAAAAGCCTGCAGCCCCTCCTGGTCGATGGCACCGAAGTCACAGTGTTCGAGCAGGCTGTGGATGAAGGTGCCAGCCCGCGGGCCGCGGGGAAAACGGAAGATATCCTCCAACGGCGCCGTTTGCCGGGCTGTGTCGATGCCGCCATCTGCGGCATCGTGATCGGGCCACTCACTCTCCACCCCGGCGACCAGCGAGGAGAAGCTGGCCAGGCGCCAGCGATGTGGCACCAGCCCCGCGAGTTCGGCGACCCGCAGCCCGACACACTCCTTCCCGGACGACCGGTAGCTAGCTGTCGCCTCATTCGGCAGCGCCTCGATCAGCAACTCCGCGCCCGTCTCCTCCGCCAGGCGTTGGATATCTGCGGCGATCCCCTGCAGCGTCTCCGGCATCGCGACCCGCGGCTCACCGCCATCACTCGTCTGGTGCAGCAGCCAGGCGGGGGCCGACTGCTCGGCACCTTTGATCCGCCCCCAGCTCATCACGCAGAGGTGTTTGGCGCGGGTCAGCGCCACATAGAAGAGCCGCAACCGTTCGGCCAGACGCTCCCGCTCCGCCAAGGCCAGATGAGCCGCCGCATCATCGCTGCCCAAATCAAGACAGAGTCGGCCCGACGCTGGATTGTGGAACAACAGCAGATCGCTCTTTTTTCCGATACCCCAGGGAAAGGGCAGGAACACCACCGGATACTCCAGCCCCTTACTCTTGTGGATGGTGACGATCTGCACCAGCGCCGCATCACTCTCCAGCCGCAGCTCACTCTCATCCGACGGTGAGGTATCGGCACGCTGTTCGGCAAACCAGCGCAACACGCCGTCGATGCCGGGCCGCTCGCGGGAGGCCAGTTGCAGCAGCTCGGCCAGCTGCAGTAGGTTGGTGATGCGCCGTTCACCGCCCGGCTGCGACAGCAGCTGTTGCGGGATCGCTTCGCGATGCAGCAGTGCCTGAAAGCCAACCATAAACCCCTGCTGCACCCAGGCCTGCCGGTAGCGGCGAAAACGCTGCAGCAGCTCCCCCCAGGCCAGTTCGTCCACCGCCAACGCAGCCAGATCGCTCAGGCTGCAACCAAATAATGAAGTCACCAGGGCCGCGCGCAGCTGAGCCTCATCCTCCGGCGCGGCAATGGCGTTCAGCAGCAGTGCCAGTTCCGCCGCCTCCTGCGAGGCGAAGACGCTCTCCCGCCCGATCGCTACGCTGCTCACCCCACAGGCACTCAGCGCCTGTTGCATCTGCAGGCCTTCGGCATGGGTGCGCACCAGCACCGCAATATCCCGGGCCCGCAGTGGTCGTTCTCCGATCAGCGCTACGCCCTGCTGCGCCTGGTTGAGCAATTCAGCAATGCGCCCGGCACTGGCGGCCGCGGCCCGCTCCCGCGCCGGCCCCAGATCAAGCGGCCGCTCCGCCTCCCCTGACATCAGCCAGAACTGTAGTGGCGGCACCGCCTCGCCCGCGAGGCGCAGCGGCGCCTGGTCGGCAGTCGTGCTAGCGTTGACCGGCTGGAACTGAATATCCGGCTCGTAGATGAAAGGAGACTCCAGCCGTTTGTGACCAAACAAGGCATTGACACAGCTCACCAGTGCGCTGGCGGATCGCCAGTTGGTATCCAAAGTGTATTGCGTCCCGGCTGATGCAGTTTCGCGCCGGGCCTGCATATAGGTGAAGATATCGGCGCCACGGAAGCTGTAGATCGCCTGCTTCGGATCGCCGATCATGAACAGGGCGTTGTCCGCCTCGCCTGGGTAGATGCCGGAAAAGATCTGATACTGCAGCGGATCGGTGTCCTGGAACTCATCGATCATCGCCACCGGGAAGCGCCGGCGCACCGCCGCGGCGAAGCGCCCTCCCGACTCGCCCTGCAACGCCTGCTGCATGCGCCGCAGCAGGTCGTCGAAATAGAGCTGACGACGCTCCTCCTTGCGGCGCGCCAGTTCACTCAGCAGATAGGCATGGGCCTCGCGCAGCCAGGCGGCACGGCGCATCCCCAAGGCGGAGCTGTGCGCCGCGATAAAGCCGGCGACAAGATCAAAGAGCGGATGCGCGGGTGGCGTCTCGCCCGCTTTAGTCTTCTCTTCGAGCATGCTTGGGGTGAATCGCTCCAGCTGCTTCTCCGCCAAGCAGGACGGACAACTCCCCGCCTCGATCAGCTCTCCCATCGCCGCCAAGGCCTTCGTCACCACCGATTTGTTGTAAGAGCGCCGATTGAGCGCCTTGCTGGTGGTGAGCAGTTCGCTTATTTCTGCCCCCTGCGCGGCCCATACCGTGCACAGCTCCTGGTAGCGGACCTCAACCTCACGCCAGGCCAGCTTGGCATCCGCCAGCCCCAGCGCCGGGATCAGGCTCAGGCCGGTGTGGGGCAGTGTCCCCTGCAGCGCACTGAGCAAGGCCTCGGGGGTTTTCCATTGCTCACGCAGCCAGACAGTTTGCGGCAGATCCAGCACTGCCAGGCGACTGCGCCAGAAATCACAGATGATCTCATGGCGCAGCGCCCGCTCATCGCTGATCAGCTCCACCTCAAACGGCATACCGCTCTCGAAGGCGTTCTCCTGCAGCACCCGACCACAGAAGCCGTGGATGGTGAAGACCGACGCCTCGTCCATGCGCACCAGGGCATCCTCGAGCCGTTGCTGCGCCTCCTGACGCCCATCGATGCCATCGAGCAGCTCCCGCAGCAGGGGATCGGGGGGCTGCTGCGCCAGACCGCGCAGCTGCTGCAGCGCCTCGCGAAGCCGCGCCCGGATGCGCATGCGCAGCTCTGCGGTGGCCGCCTCGGTAAAGGTCACCACCAGGATCTGCTCCACTTCGAGGCGCGCCTGCAGCAGCAGCCGCAGGAACAGGATGGCGATGGTATAGGTCTTGCCGGTACCGGCACTGGCTTCGATCAGCAGACGCCCTGTGAGGGGGCAGGAGAGGGGATTGAGTGGTTGCATCTTATCGATCCCTGGCTGCCTTGATACTCTCGCTGGCCGCCAGCAGCGGCCCACCCAGACGCGTCGCCAAACCACTGAACGCCTCCTCTGCCAGCGGCTGCATACCACGAAAGGCGGTGGAAACGGCCCAATTGGGGGCGCCACTGTCGTGATCTTTCTCCCAGACCTTGATCGCTCTCTGTAGATCCCCACTCTCCGCGAAGCTGAGAGAGGCGGCGGCAAAGAAGGGCAGAGGCGCGCACTGCCCCTGCCACCACGCCTGCAGCAGATCGGCGAGCAACTGGCCCGGCGCCTCGACCGAGTGCAGGATCAGCGTCTGATCCTCCGCCACATGCAAGCTGAGCGGCGCCTCTGCTGCCGTCTGCTGACGCAGCGCACAAAGGGCCAAATGGTTGACCCAGAGACGCAAGCGGTCCTTTGCCTTGAGTTTGCCGGGCCGGTAGCTGAGCAGACCGGCAGGCGTCACCCCCTCCAACCAGCCGGTCAGATGGAAGCCGTCGAGCTGCAGATCCACTTCCTGCGGCTCCAGCACCTCCTCAGCTCGCCGCCTGACCCGCTCTGCGATCTGCCGGATCTCCTCGCTCAGGCGGCTAAACACTGCCGTTCCCGCCTCCCCATGGGGCAACTCGCCGCGGGCCGCCGCCAGCGGCAGCAGCTCACCGGGCTCTTCTCCCTGCAGTGCCTGCTGCAACATCTCCGCACGCAGCAGATAGGCAGGCAGCCCGTTGAGGTCGAAGGGTTCTGTATCCTCCAGGATCGCCTCCTCCTCCGCCAGCGCCACGCCGAGGCGATGCTGCAGAAACCAGGCCGACGGGTTGATCAGAAACCGGACCAGGTCCTGCAGCTCCAGCTGCCGTGCCGCCGTCTCCGGCTCGGGCAGTTGCGTATCGATAAACGGCTTCTCCACCGCCTGCGCCCGGCTATCGGCAGCCGCCAGCCAGCCAGCATCGTAGCTAAACAGGCGGCTGTCACTGGCATCGAAATAACCACGATTGAAGGGCTGCAACGGGTGTTCGATCAGCAGCTGGGAAAGCAGCTCAGCATCCGTCTCAAGACGGAACGACTGTTCAAGGTAGTCCATCAGTTCGCTCACCACCACCGAGGGGGGGCTGGCGCTGTTGTCGCGCACACTGCGCCCCACATAGCTCAGATAGAGGCAGTCACGGGCGGAGAGCAGCGCCTCGAGGAACAGATAGCGGTCATCCAGACGGCGCGAGCGGTCGCCGGGCCGGGGTGCAGCCGCCATCAGATCAAAACCTGGGGCCACCTCGCGACGCGGGTAGTCGCTGTCGTTCATGCCCAGCAGACAGACCACGCGAAACGGGATGCTGCGCATCGGCACCATGTTGCAGAAGGTCACGCCGCCAACCAGGAAACGCCGCCCCGGCAGCGACTCCGCCAGCGCCTGCTCCAGTTCACAGCGCAACACACCGATCGGGATCGCCTCATCAAAACCGCTCGCCAGACAACGCTCAGTCAGGCTATCCATGGCATGGCGCACCCCCTGCAGCAGCGCCTCCTCCTCACTGTCGGGCAGAAAGAAGTCGGCCAACAGGGCGTTGATGCGCAGCGCCCAGGCCGGCGCATCACAGGGTTGGGAGAGACGCGCCTGCCACTGCCGCAGTCGCTCCAGCAGCGCCGCCAGCCGGCCAAGATCCAACGCATCGCTGCCCTCGATGTCGGGATAGGGGAGCACCCCCTGCGCCAAGCCCGCATCGGGCGGTAGGGCATAGCCATGGAACAGCCGTTCCAGCCCCGCATCCCAGCTGTTGGCAGACTCCGCCGGCAGTCCCAGCTCACCCCGCATCTGCGCGTCGGCACCCCAACGAATACCGCTCTCCCGAACCCAACGGCGAATCCGCTCCACCCCCTCGTCATCGATCGCAAAGCGGCGCGCCAACGCCGGCACCTCCAGCAGCGAGACCACCTGCGAAGCGGCAAAGCGGAAGCTGCTCAGATCCAGCAGGCTCGACAGCGTTTGCAGCAGCGGCGAGCTCTCCTCGGCACTCAGGTCGGCCACCGACCAGGGGATATGCCGCGCCCCCTCCGCCGCGCCAAACACCGCCTGCACATAGGGGGCGTAAGTAGCGATATTCGGCGCCATCACCACCACCTGACGCGGCTCCAGCCCGCTCAGCCGGTCGAACATCTGGCGCAGCCGATCGTGTAGTACCTGCACCTCACGCAACGGGCTGTGACAGGCGTGCAGCTGGATCGATTCATCCATCTGTTCAAGCGGGGTACGCTCGACCAGGTCGGCGCTACGCCGGTCCGCCAACTCCAGGATGTCCTGCTGCAACCGGCCCAGCAGACTCGTTTCAGCGGGCATCTCGAACAGCTCCGTCTCGATCACCTCCAGCTCCAGCAGCTGGTCGATAAAACCCTGCCCCACCTGCCCCATCGAGGCGAGCAAGGGATTGCCCACATCCAGCAAGGCGCTAATATCAGTCTTGCCCGACTGCCGCCAACGCGCACGCCGCCGTGCCAAACCCTTTTCATCGGTGATATCGGCCCAGTATTCACGGCAGGGGTTGAACAGGTAGAGATGCACCTCGGTCTGCTGCGAGAGCGCCTGCAGGGCATGCAGATGCAGTGGCGCCAAGGTGCTGAGGCCAAACAGGCTGACCCGTTCAGGCAGTGGGCCGCGCGGCGCATCCCCCCGCGCCACCATCCTCTGGAAGCGATCAAAGAGTGCCGCGCGATGCTCTCCCTGGGTCTGCGCGACGATGGCGCGCCACAATGCCGCCTGCCAGGGTTCATCCTGCGTGCCTGTTTCTATCGCACTGTTTTCCCAGGCGAGCACCATCTGCGGGCGGTAGACAAGGTACTGGTCGAACAGGTCGGCGATGCGTCCACTCAACTGATAGCGCCGCAGCTCACCACTGTCACCTTCCAAGTAGCGCTGCAACGCCGCAAACGCAGGCTGTTCCAGCAGCCCCGGCAGCAGCCCCATGATGCACCAGTGCAGGCTTTCGCGGTCAAAACCGCTCTCGGCCGGCATCTCGCCGAGCCAGGCCTGATAGATGTTCCAGGTAAAGCTGGCTGGCAGCGGGAACTCAAGATTGGCTGCCACGCCGCTGCGCAGTGCGAGCTGCTGTGACAGCCAGCGCGCCATGCCGGGATTCTGCACCACGATGGTCTCACGGCCGAGAGGGCTGCCGAGCGGCGTGGAGAGCTGCTCAAGGAGATGGTCGAGCAACCGCTCCATGCGGTTGCTGTGATAGCTGAGGATCATTCCGCTGGATCCAGTTCCCGGCCTGCAGCTTGATTAGTGGAAGAGTCCAACCGGATAATAAGAGTCTGCTTGGTAGTTGCAATAGACGAACCGGACATGCGTATATTCAAAGTCATCTTCCTCAATCAGGGCAAGCTCTACGAGATCTATGCGCGCAGCATACACCAGGGCGAGCTGTATGGATTTGTTGAGCTGGAAGACCTGATCTTCGAACGCGGCAACTCGCTGCTGATCGATCCGTCGACAGAGCGCCTGCAGGAGGAGTTCGCAGGCGTCAGCCGCACCCTGGTGCCGATCCATGCGGTGATCCGCATCGACGAGGTGGAGAAGGAGGGGCCGGGCAAGATCACCGAGCTCGACAACACCACCAACATCACTCCCTTCCCCACGCCTTTTATCTCTCCGAGCAAAAACGAGGACGATTGACCGACCGCGTTCTGGGGTTGCGAATCCGCATTGCGGCGCATCGGGCAGTGCCGCGACAATCTTGGCTCCGCAGCCAATCGCGAGTCCCGACATGCGTCCAAGCCCTGTTCTGCCAATCCTGCTCTCACTCCTGATCAGCGCCTGCAACGACGAACCGCTGCAACACAGCGATACCGATGAGCCTGCACCACTGCTGCTAGCCGCTGAGCAAGGCGATCTCGGCACGCTCGACGCGCTGCTGGCGCAATCATCCAGCCTGGACATCCGTGACGCCTGCCGCTGGACCCCGTTGATGAAGGCGGCACTCAATGGCCACACCGAGGCGGTGCGCCGACTGCTACAGAGCGGCGCGGCGGCCGACCTCACCGACAAGGGAGGCTATTCGGCGCTGCTGCTGGCCGCCTCGAACAACCACACCGAGGTAGTCGCACTGCTGCTCGAGGCCGGCGCCTGGATCGACCGTCAGGAGCAAACCAGCGGCTGGAGCGCACTGATCTGGGCCGCCAAGCGGGGTCACGAGGCGACAGTCGAGCTGCTGCTGCAGCACGCTGCCAGAGAGGATCTCAAGGATTTCCAGGGGCGTACGGCGCTCAGCTGGGCCCGCACAGAAGGTCATGAGCGGATCGTCGCGCTGCTCAGTAGTGGCTGACCCAAACAGATGGCAGAGAGACGCAAGGATTGATTTGAATCAGCATCGGGTCGACTGGTGACGCCTATTATGAAGATGTTGATCACGTCAACCGAGGAGAGCAGCATGGCGAAAATCAACAACGACGAGGCCCTGAAACGAGCCCTGGACGCACTGCCGGTGGCATCACAACGGATACTCGCCGCCCGCTTTGTCGGCAATCTACTCCACCTTTCGAAGGACGGCAGGGTCAAACGTGCGGTTGAGGCCGCCGCTACGCCGGAATGTTCCCCCGAAGAGATGGAGGAGGCCTACCGGGCGGTGAAGGCCTACTCAGTGCAGACCTTCACCGCCTGCGGCCGGGATGCGGACTGGGCCAGCCAGGCTGAGCACTTCGTCGCTGCCGCAGCGCTTGCCGCGCTGCTGCCGGAGAAGCAACTCGGCGACAAACACAGTCTGGCATGGAAGGCGGCGATGCAGGCGCGCATGGCGAAAAACTGCGAGATGATCCTCAACGACCAGGGCGAACTGGACAATGAGGCGCAGCGCCAGTATGTCTTGACTGAAGCCTTTCTAGCGGAGTAAAGCGACTTCCTCCCGCCTAGTGATGCTCGCTCAGGGCCATGGCGTCATCCAAGTCGCCGCCAAGAATTGGATCACTGGTGCGGGTCTGCGCCATTCTGATTGCCAGACGCACATCGTTCTCCGAATCAGCGTAAGCCAGCGCATCTTCATGCGTGATCTCACCCTGCTGATAGAGAGCAACCAGATTCTGATCGAAGGTCATCATGCCCTGCTCGGTGGAACGCTTCATTAGCTCTTTCAGCTTGGGAATCTCGCCCTTACGGATCAGCTCCGAGGCATAGGGGGAGTTGAGCAACACCTCTATACAGGCACGCCGTCCCTTACCATCGGCACGCCGAATCAACTGCTGCGCAACAACAGCGCGCAAGTTGAGTGAGAGGTCCATGAAGACCTGCTCACGCTGATCTTCAGGAAAGAAGTGGATGATCCGGTCGAGAGCCTGATTGGCGTTATTGGCGTGCAGGGTACTGAGACAGAGATGGCCGGTCTCAGCAAAGGTCAACGCATGCTGCATAGTCTCGCGACTACGAATCTCACCGATCAGGATCACATCCGGCGCCTGGCGCAAGGTGTTCTTCAGCGCCACATCGTAGGAGTCGGTATCGATACCGACCTCACGCTGGGTGATGATGCAGCCCTCATGGCTGTGGATAAATTCCACCGGATCTTCGATGCTGATGATGTGGCCCGAGGTCTTGCGGTTGCGAAAGCCGATCATCGCCGCCAGTGAGGTCGATTTACCGGTACCAGTGGCACCGACAAAGATCACCAGACCACGTTTGGAGAGAGCTAGATCCTGCAGCACAGTGGGCAGCCTGAGCTCTTCCATGGTCGGGATGCGGGTCTCGATGCGACGCATCACCATACCCACCGCATCCCGCTGCACAAAGGCACTGACGCGGAAGCGACCAATGCCCTTGGCGTTGATCGCAAAGTTGCACTCCCGGGTCGACTCAAACTCTTTCTGCTGGACATCGCTCATGACGCTCATCACGTACTGGCGCGACTGCTGCATCGTCAGTGGTGCCTTGCTCACTTGCAGAATGCGCCCATCCACCTTGATCGAGGGCGCGCGACCCGCGGTGATGAAGAGGTCCGACGCCTTCTTCTGAACCATCATGGTCAACAATATATTAAGATCCACTTTTCCCCTCCGGTTATCTACCGTAGCCTCCTGTTGGCGATGTCGGCTGGATTGAGCGACATCCCTTTGCTGCAGAGTGGTTCCCCACCCGTTATCAAATTCAGAACAGATCCTTGTTCTGCGCCTTGGCCTTGGCATCGAGGCGACTGATCACGCCCTTCTCAACCAGCTCCTTGAGGGCCTGGTCCATGGTCTGCATACCAGCCGCCTGGCCAGTCTGGATCGCCGAGTACATCTGCGCCACCTTATCTTCGCGGATCAGGTTACGAATCGCCGAGGTGCCGACCATGATCTCCCAGGCGGCGGTACGGCCGCCACCGATCTTCTTCAGCAGGGTCTGGGCGATAACTGCGCGCAGCGACTCCGACAGCATCGAGCGCACCATCGCCTTCTCACCGGCGGGAAACACATCGATCACGCGGTCAATAGTCTTGGCGGCAGAACTGGTGTGCAGGGTGCCAAATACCAGATGACCGGTCTCGGCAGCGGTCAACGCTAGGCGGATGGTCTCCAGGTCACGCAGCTCACCGACCAGGATGATATCCGGATCTTCACGCAGCGCCGAGCGCAGCGCCTCGCTGAAGCCGAGGGTGTCACGGTGCACCTCGCGCTGGTTAATCAGGCACTTCTTGCTGGCGTGGACAAACTCAATTGGATCCTCGATGGTGAGGATATGCGCATAGTCGTTGTCGTTTTTGTAGTCGATCATGCCCGCCAGGGTGGTCGACTTACCTGAACCAGTGGGGCCGGTCACCAACACCAGGCCGCGCGGTACATCGACGATATCCTTGAAGATCCCCGGACAGCCCAGATCCTCCAACGTCAGCACCTTCGACGGGATGGTACGAAACACCGCGGAGGCGCCACGCGCCTGGTTGAAGGCGTTGACACGAAAACGCGCCAGACCGGGAATCTCGAACGAGAAATCGGTCTCGAGAAACTCTTCAAAGTCCTTGCGCTGCTTGTCGTTCATAATGTCGTAGACAAGCCCGTGAACCATCTTGTGTTCCAACGCTGGGACGTTGATGCGGCGAATATCGCCGTCGACCCGGATCATTGGCGGCAATCCGGCTGACAGATGCAGATCCGACGCGCTATGTTTGACACTGAAAGCCAGCAATTCAGCTATATCCATTCTCTCTCCTCAAAGCGGCTGCGCAGCAGCGCCGCAAGTCCGTATCACCCGGCAGGAATCCAGGCCCTCTCTCCATCCGTTCTGGCACTACCTACTGGAATGTTTCCAACGCTATCACGAACTATTCCTCTGTTGCACCGCCTAAATTCTGTAAAATCCCCCTATGAACGAAATCGCACAGCGCCTCGATAGGGTAAATCGACGCATCAAGGCAGCAGAAGAGCTGTACAATAGACCACCGGGCAGCACCCGGCTATTGGCAGTGAGCAAGACACGAACCGCTGACGAAATCAGAGAGGCAGTGGCGGCCGGCCAGCGCGCCTTCGGTGAGAGCTATCTGCAGGAAGCGCTGGACAAGCACAGGCAGTTGCAGGATCTCCCCCTCGAATGGCATTTCATCGGCCGGATCCAGGGTAATAAAACAAAACCCATCGCAGAGTGGTTTGATTGGGTTCACAGTCTGGGCAGTCTGAAGCACGCCCGTCGCCTCAACCAGCAGCGCCCGCCGGGGCTTGCGCCGCTGAAGGCATGCATCCAGATCAACACCAGCGGAGAGGCCAGCAAGGGAGGGCACAGCCCGGATGAACTGCTCGAGCTACTGCCGGCTTATATGGAACTGCCACGCATTCAGATAGCCGGACTGATGACCCTGCCGGCCCCAGCCGATAGCCTGGAGGCACAGCGGAAGCCGTTTCGTCAGCTGAGAGAACTGCGTGACCGGCTGCGCTGCAACGACCTACCGCTGGAGACCCTCTCCATCGGGATGTCGGCCGACCTGGAAGCGGCGATTGCCGAAGGCTCAACCATCGTGCGCATCGGCACCGCCATTTTTGGACCCAGACAAACTGTATAGATAGCGCGAGATATGCGAACCTCGCGAACAACCAAAGCCGAAACCACCGCCGCAAGCGGCGGTGTGATTGAGAATATAATGGACAGCAATACAGCACGTTTAACAGACCGCAGCATGAGACCCAACAGCATCACCTTCATTGGCGGCGGCAACATGGCCGCTAGCCTGATCGGCGGCCTGATCGCCGACGGTTTTGACCCCACCCGGATCTTTGTCAGCGACCCCGACAAAGAACAACTCTCACAACTGGCCGCCCGCTACCGGATCCATGCCGCTGCCGACAACCAATCCGCGGTAGAGGCCGCTGAGGTGGTGGTACTGGCGGTCAAGCCCCAGGTGCTGGAGGCGGTTGCACGGGATCTGGCCGAGGCGCTGCAGGCCAGCCGGCCACTGGTTATCTCGATCGCCGCCGGGGTGCGTGAGGCGGCCCTGCTCGACTGGATCGGCGAGGGCATCGCGCTGGTGCGCAGCATGCCCAACACTCCGGCGATGATCCAGGCTGGCGCCACTGGCCTGCATGCCAGCGCCGGCGTCAACGACGCGCAGCGCAATCAGGCGGAGAGCATCCTGCGTGCGGTCGGGCTGACCCGCTGGGTCGAGGATGAGGCACAGATAGATGCGGTTACCGCCCTCTCCGGCAGCGGTCCAGCCTACTTCTTCCTGGTGATGGAGGCGATGGAGGCGGCGGCAGTGGAGCTTGGACTCGACTCCGAGAGCGCCCGCCTGCTGACCCTGCAGACCGCTCTGGGGGCCGCCCGCATGGCAATCGAGAGCCGAGACGCCCCCGCCACCCTGCGGCAAAAAGTCACCTCCCCTGGCGGCACCACCGAGAAGGCACTGGGCATCCTCGAAGAGGGTGGTCTGCGCGACCTGTTCAAAGATGCACTACTCGGTGCCAAGACCCGTTCTGAAGAACTCTCCAAGATCCTAGCCAAGACATGATGGATAGCAACTACCTGACAAGCCCAGTGATCTTCCTGATCCAGACCCTGTTCGGCCTCTACATCCTGGCACTGCTGCTGCGTTTTCTGCTGCAATTGCTGCGCGCCGACTTCTACAACCCGGTGTCACAGTTTCTGGTCAAAATCACCGCTCCACCGTTGCGCATCCTGCGTCGTTTCATCCCCGGCCTGGGCGGCATCGACCTCTCCTCACTGCTGCTGGCGTGGGCCCTGAAATATGCCGAATTGATGCTGGTGGTGGCCTTCAGCGGGCTCAGCACCAACCCCATCGGCCCGCTGCTGTGGGCGATCCCGGAATTGATCGAACTCTTCATCAATATCTTCCTGTTCGCGATACTGATCCAGGTGATCCTCAGCTGGGTCAGTCCGGGCAGCTACAACCCGGCCTCCGCCCTGCTCTACAGTCTCACCGAACCGGTGATGCGCCCGGCACGCAAGCTGCTGCCACCGATCTCCGGCCTCGACCTCTCGCCGATGCTGGTGATGATCGGCCTGGTGCTGCTTAAGATGTTGCTGCTGCCGCCACTGCGCATGATCACCGCCAGCCCCTTCTGATGAGCTGGTACCGCTGGCTGGGTGATGAGTTGGAACTGCAACTGCGGATTCAACCCAAGGCGAGCCGAAACGAGTTTATCGGCCCCCACGGGGACGAATTCAAGCTACGCATCACCGCACCGCCAGTGGATGGCAAGGCAAATGCGCATCTGCTTAAGATGTTGGCAAAGGCCTTTGGCGTATCGAAAAAACAGGTTCTGCTAATCGCCGGCGAGAGCTCCCGCAGCAAGCGGGTCAGGATCAAAAATCCCCAGACCCTACCCATCCCCGTGAAGCGTCCCACAAGTTGAACAACTTTTTCTCCTCAGGAGAAAGAGATTCATAATCTTCTTGTTTATAATGAGACAAACACGGTTTATTGACTGATTTTCAGTCAGGGCGCAAAGGCAATACGATGGACAAGATGCGATTTCAGCAGCAACTTCAGGCCTTCGAGCAGTGGAAGAGCAACATCATCCATACCATCGAAGAGTATGGTCCTTGGCTTGAAGCGAACAACATGTCGACCCCGGAGGTCCAGGCACGCATCCAGAACACCCTGGAGACCCTGAAAAACGACCGTCTCACCATCGCCTTCGTCGCCGAATTCTCCCGCGGCAAGACCGAGCTGATCAACGCCATCTTCTTTGCCGACTATGGCCGCCGCCTGCTGCCCTCCGAGGCCGGGCGCACCACCATGTGCCCCACCGAGATCTTCTATGATTCGGAGCGCAACGAGCCCTATGTACGCCTGTTGCCGATCGAGACCCGACTGCAGGACACTACCCTCTCGCAGCTGCGCAAAGACACCAAGCAGTGGGTCCACTATCCGTTGGAGGTAGGCTCCGCCGAACAGATGGAGGCGGCTCTCAAAGAGGTGATGCAGACCAAACAGGTCACCACTGAAGAGGCAATGCACCTGGGGCTCTACAGCGCCGACCTGCACCCGCATCAGAAGCGCGCCCCCAAGACCATTGAGATCCCCAAGTGGCGTCACGCTCTGATCAGCTTTCCCCATGAGCTACTCAATAAAGGACTAACGATCCTTGACACCCCCGGACTCAACGCACTCGGCACCGAGCCGGAGCTAACCCTTAACATGCTCCCCTCCGCCCAGGGTGTGCTATTCGTACTGGGTGCCGACACTGGCGTCACCCGCAGCGACATGGAGATCTGGCAGCACCACATCAAGGGCTTTCAGAGTGGCCGCCAGCACGGCCTGATGGTGGTACTCAACAAGATCGACACCCTTTGGGACGATCTGCGCGACCAACACGAGGTAGAGGAGGCAATCCATCTGCAGCGTGCTGAGGCGGCAAAACTGCTTGGCCTGAAGGAGCGCGCGGTATTCCCGGTCTCAGCACAGAAGGGGCTGCTGGCAAAGATCAAAAACGATACCGAACTGCTGGAACGCAGCTCACTGCTCGACCTTGAGAGCTACTTAGCCGATGACGTACTCGGTATCAAACAGCAGATCATCCTCGACACCATCGGCTCCGATGTGGGGCAGATGCTCGACAACAGCCGCAGCGTGCTCTCCAGCAAGCTGAACAACGCCAAGCGCCAGCTTGAGGAGTTGGAAGAGCTGAGCGGCAAGAGCGACGACATCATCAATAACCTGATGGAGAAGACCCGTCAGGAACAGTCCCAGTACATGGCCGATGTGGAGAGCTTCCAGCAGAGCCGCCTGCAGCTGAAAGAGCAGATTGAGAAGCTGCGTGCCGCCCTCGATCTGGATACCCTCAACGAAATCATCGCCCGCAGCCGCAAGGAGATGTCCTCCAGCTGGACCACCCACGGCATGAAGTCGGTGATGAAGCAGCTGTTCGAGGAGATCCGCCGCAACATGCACTCAGTGGTGGTGCAGAGCGATCAGACCCGCAAGCTGATCCGCGGCATCTATCGCAAATTCCAGAACGAACACGGCTTTGCGGTGGTGCAGCCGCGCATGTTCTCCATCGTCAAATTCCGCGTCGAACTCGAGCTGCTGCATCAGGAGGTGGAGGTATTCCGCAACAGCCCGATCACTACGATGATGGAGCAGAGCTTTGTGGTCAAACGCTTCTTCAGCGCACTGGTCTACCGTGCTGGAGAGATCTTCTCCCGCGCCAGCAAAGAGATCGATGTCTGGCTCGGCTCCGCCCTCGAGCCCCTGGTGCTGCAGATCCGCGATCACAAGGAGATGATGGAGAAACGTCTCACCAACCTGCAGAAAATCGGCCGCTCCCGTACCACCCTGGAATTCCGAATCGCCGAACTGCAGGAACAGTACACCGATGTAGCCAAGCAGCTCACTGCGTTGCGCAACATGTCCAACCGTATCAACAGCCGTCAGCCACTCAGACCGGGCGAACGCCCCTACCCGAAGCTGGTGAGGAAACGCAAAGCCTCCTGAATTACTGCACAGGGCCCTCTCCCGGCTGCGACAGTTGCGCTATCCTTACCCTGCGGTCGTCGGCCAGAGTCTGGCCCCGGCGACCCTGCAGCGCACAACGGCACCAGGAGAGGAGGAGTATCATCATGAAAACCAAGATCGCGCAGATCGCACTAGCCCTGCTCTATCTCTTTTCCGCCAATCTGCTGGCGGAGAACAGCACCACCATCCCCGGCTACAAGATCCACCACAATGCCCTACCGACCGCGGCACTCGACAGCGAGGTTGCCAAAGCGTACCAGATTCAGCGCAGCAAATACCGGGGCCTGCTAAATGTGAGTGTGATTAAAACCCAGGCCGGAACCACCGGTTCCCCGGCCCACGCCATAGTCCAGGCCTACGCCACCAATATCCTTGGTCAGCGCATCGACATCCCGATGCGGGAGGTCAAGGAGACAGGCGCCATCTACTACCTGGGTGAGTTCCGCATCACTGACCGGGAGACACTCAACTTTTCCATCAAGGTCAAGCCCCAGGGAGAGCCCCGCTTCTACAAGGCCCAGCTGAAACAGCAGTTTTTTATCGACTGAGGGACTCTGCACAGTGCGGCGGGCTCACAACGCCCGCCATACTGTCACCAACCCAAAGCCGATCACCATCAGCCCCGCCGCGCGGCGCACCCGGATATCCTTGGCCCAGCGGGCGATCCCGCTGCCTAGCAGCCCCATCGCAAACAGATTTGGCAGAGTGCCCAGGCCAAACGCAAGCATCAACCCCGCCCCCTCCAGCACACTGCCGGCCGAAACACTCCAGGCCAGGGTGCTATAGACGAGACCACAGGGGATCCAGCCCCAGATTAGCCCCAGCACCCAGGCCTGCCCCGGCGTGTGCACCGGCAGCAGATGGCGAGCGATGGGCTCTATGCGCCGCCACAGCGCGCCACCCAGTGCCTCGATGCGAGCCAGCCCAAGCCACCAGCCTCCCAGATAGAGGCCAAGAAAGAGCATGAAGAGACCGGCCACCCCGAGCAATACCCGCTGCGCCAGATAGACCGGCACCAGCTCCGCCAGCAACATACCCAGCCCGCCCATGATGCCGCCGGCGATCACATAACTGCTGATCCGCCCCAGGTTGTAACCCAGCTGATAGGGTAGGGTATCAACCAGGCTGCCGCGCAGCTTCTCAGGTAGCCCGAAGGTCAGCGCACCGATGATCCCGCCGCACATGCCAATACAGTGCACCCCGCCCGAAAGTCCGACGACAAACGCCGTCAGATAGCTCATCGGCTCAACCATGCTGATTCTCCTCTGCCGGCACATAGCGCATCGCCAACAGGATCAGCAACAACACTGGCACCCCCATCAGGGTGGTAGTAATAAAAAAACTGGCGTAGCCGATCGAATCAACCATCACCCCGGAAAAACCGCCGACAAGCTTAGGCAGTAGCAGCATCACCGAGCTGAACAGCGCATACTGGGTTGCCGAATAGGAGACATTGGTCAAGCTCGACAGGTAGGCGATAAAGGCGGCCGAAGCCAGCCCCCCCGAAAGGTTATCAACCGAGATCACCAGCGTCAGCATCCCCAAATCGTGTCCCAGCCCGGCCAGCCAGACAAACAGCAGATTGGTCGCGGCAGCCAGCAGACCGCCGATCAACAATACCCGCATCACCCCAATACGCACCATCAATAGGCCACCCAAGCCTGCCCCGACCAGGGTCATAATCACCCCGTAGACCTTGGTGATGGTCGCCACTTCCGCCTTGCTGTATCCCATATCCACATAAAAGACGTTGGAGATCACCCCCAGCACCACATCGGAGATCCGGTAGCTGGCGATCAGTGTCAGGATCAACAGGGCATGCCAACGGTAGCGGACGATAAAGTCGACAAATGGGCTGATCGCCGCCGCATAAAACCATTCGCTAAACCGTCGCAGCGGGCGTGGCAGCCAGCCCTGCTGCTCCAGCAGCTCGATCCCCTCCGACTCGCGGCGGCGCGTCTCACCATTCGCATCCACCTCGGGTTCACTGATCAGCAGGGTGGTCACCATCCCCACCAGCATCAACCCCGCCATCGACAGATAGGCGGCACTCCAGGCCGACTGCTGGTAGATCGACGAATCCGCTTCGAACAGCGCTGCAATCGCCAGCGCGCCAGCCCCGGCAACAATCATCGCCAGCCGGTAGCCGAGCATGTAGGTCGCCGCCATGGCACCCTGCAGATCGCGACTGACACTTTCGATGCGGTAGGCATCAATAGCAATATCCTGAGTGGCGGAAGCAAAGGCCACCAGCAACGCCAGGGCGACAAACAGCGTCAGCTCCTCACGCGGGTCGAACAACGCCATGCCGACCAGCCCGGCCAGGATCGTCAGCTGCGCCAACAACATCCAACTGCGCCGTCGCCCCAAGCGAGCGGTCAAACCAGGCAGCGGCAGACGATCCACCAGCGGTGCCCACAGCCACTTCAGGCTGTAGGCGAGCGCCACCCAGCTGATGAAACCGATGGTACTGCGTTCAATACCTGCCTCACGCAACCAGAACGAGAGGGTGCCGAACACCAGCAGCAGCGGCAGGCCGGCAGAGAAACCCAGAAACAGCATCCCCCGAACCCGAGGCTGGGTATAGACCTCCAGCGCCTCCAGCCAGCCGATAAAGAAACTATGGATTGGATTGGGCAAGCGAACCCTCCAGAAACAGATAGAAGACGCAGCCCCAGCCTGGACAACGGCAAAACCCGGCTATTATAAGCAGCTGGCAAAATCATTTCCCCCAGAAACGCAACAGCAGGTTAAAATGCCCCGTCTTTTTAACCAGGATGCCGAAAAATGCAGGATTATCAACGCGAATTTCTCGACTTCGCCCTCGATGTAGGCGTGCTCCGCTTTGGCGAATTCACCCTCAAGTCAGGACGCATCAGCCCCTACTTCTTCAATGCTGGCCTGTTCAACACTGGCGCAGCTCTGGCGCGATTGGGGCGCTACTACGCCCAAACTATCGTCGACTCCGGCATCGAGTTCGATCTACTCTATGGCCCCGCCTACAAAGGCATCCCGCTGGCGGCGGTGACTGCCGCCTCGCTCTATGACCAGCACCAGATCGACATCCCCTACGCCTTCAACCGCAAGGAGGCAAAGGATCACGGCGAGGGCGGCATAGTCGTCGGTCACGCCCTGGAGGGGCGCATCCTGATCATCGACGATGTGATCTCAGCCGGCACCTCGGTACGCGAATCGGTGGAGATCATCCGCGACCTGGGGGCCACCCCGGCCGGAGTGGTAATCGCCCTCGACCGCCAGGAGCGCGGCCAGGGTGAGCGTTCGGCAATTCAGGAGGTGCAGAACGACTACGGCATGCCGGTCAGCTCCATCGTGCAGCTGGAGCAGCTGATCGAGTATCTGCAGGCGAGCCCCGATTCCGCTGAATCACTGCAGCAGATCCGCGACTACCGGGAGCGCTACGGCATCTGAGTGGAGCAGGAGCGGCTCAGCCAATCACCAGCTTCGTCCCCACCGCCAGGGTGACCACCTCAAAGCCTCGCTTGATCCAACGGTTGCCCTTGGTGATGGAGAGATGCGCCCCCAGATAGCCGCCCAGCAGTGACCCTGCCAGCAGCACCGGCAGCCACTCCCACTGGATCTCTCCGAGCAGGCTCAGGGTCAGTGCGCCAGAGCCATTCCAGAACATGCCGACCAGCACCAGGGTATGCGCCACCGCCGTGCGGTAATCCATGCCAAACCAGCGCACCAGCCAGAGGGTCACGAACAGCCCTGTCCCTGAGGTCAAAGAACCGTTGAGAAAGCCAATACAGAATAGTCCCAATCCGCCAAGCAGATATCCCGGCAGGTCACGATGAGCCGGGCAGTACTCCTGGCCCAATGAGCGCTTCAACAGCGAGTAGACTCCCAGCCCAAGGGTCAAGATGCCCAGCGCCACCTCGGCAACCCGGTCCGGGACCCGCAAGATCAGGCTGGCACCAAGGATTACGCCGGGGATACCCGACAACAGCAGAAACAGCGAGAACCACCACTCCAGTCCACCTTCATGCAGGTGGCGTATCGTCGCCCCCACCCCCAAAGCGACCGAAGCGACCTTGTGAGTCGCCAACGCCACACCGAACGGCAACCCCAGAAAAATCAATGCCGGCAACTGCACCAAGCCAGCGCCGCCACCGGAAAACGCCGAAAAGAGATTGGCCAGTAGCGAGATCAGAAAAAGAGTGAACTGTTCCACGGATGGGTGATCTCAGCGAAAATAGGCAATCGATACCATTTGAGGAATGGTGGGAGAAACATTCTAATAGAGTGGGGGAGAAGGGAATTCCAGCCAAAGACAACGATAATAAGGAATTCAAACAGCCAGCCGCTAGGTTCTGTAGACGAAGCGGAGCGAAGTAAAGATTATGGCCAAACTGAACATCTTTTTCAAAACTGGATCTCTGCTAATGGTAGCGCTGGCACTGGCGCTGCCAGCGCAAAGCAGTGCAGGCCGGCTCTACAAGTGGACCGACGAAGAGGGCCGGATCCACTACGCTGACAGCATCCCTCCGGAATACGTCAAACAGGAACATAGCAAGCTGGATGAACGGGGCATCGTCGTCGACCGGATCGATGCCGCCAAGACCAAACAGCAGTTGCAGCTGGAGGCGATCCAACGGCGTCTTCAGCAGGAACAACAGGCGCTGATCGATCAGCAAAAAGCCGCGGATCGGGTGTTGCTGCGCACCTTTCGCAGTGAAGACGACATCATCATGGCCCGCGATGGCCAGCTCAGGGCGGTGGATTTAACGATCCTGATGACCCAGACCAACATCAAACGGATCAAGAACAGCCTGCTGGAGATGCAGCAAAACGCTGCCGCTCTGGAACTGAGCGGTGAAACCCCCTCACCCGATTATCTCGCGCAGATCGATCGCAAACGCCAGGCGCTGAAGGCGGCCTACCAGTCGATTGTCAAACGGGAACAGGACAAAAACCGTATTCGCACCGCGTTTGCCCGCGACCAAGCCCGCTTCCGCGAACTCAAGCACCTAAGTGCAAGTCAGAGCAAAGATGGGGAAGCCGGAACCGACAAGACAGGCGGCACGCAAGAGCGCCCATTGAACAATGTCTTCGAGTGCTCTGGCAACGACAGCTGCAATAGCGCCTGGTCCAGAGCCAAACGCTTTCTGCGCAACCATGCCACCACCCCCGTCAAAATGCTCGCCACCAATATCGTGATGACCGGACCACCGGTGGATGATCACGATATCAGCATCACCATCTCCCGCATCCGCAATCCAGATAAAAGGGGCACTGTGATCTTCATGGATCTGCAGTGCAAAGACTCCCCGGCGGGTAACGCATTCTGTAACAGCAAAAAGATAACTGGGGTCAAGCGAGGCTTTATCGAGGCCCTCTCGGAACACCCTACTTCACCTGACAAACAGTGAGGCAAGCAGCGGGGCCAGGGCCTGTACGATAACGCCTAGCTCTGCATCTGCCGCAAAGCCCCCTCAAGGATGCGCCACTGCGCATCCCACTCCGCCAGCGGGGAGTCGGCAAACCCACTCCGCAGATGCTGGTGCATGCGCCCCTCCACCACCGCCAACAGCAGATTGGCTCCGACCCGCGCATCGATCCCAGCATAGCCCTGATCACGCATCGTCCCTTCGCGCAGGATCTGCCGCAACTGGGTCTCCAGGCGCGCAAAAAACTGCCCAACTCGCATCAGCAGACGTTCCGTTTCCCCCACCAACGCATCGCCCAGCAGCACCCGCGAGATACCGGGATTACGGTCAGCAAAGGCCAGCAGTAGATAGAGTAGCCGCCCGCAACGCACCCGCGCATCCTGTTCCTCTTCCAGGATCTGATTGACCCGCACAAAGATGCTCTCCTCGGCAAAGTCGATCAACCCTTCGAACATCTTCGCCTTGCTGGCAAAGTGGCGATAGAGCGCCGCCTCCGACACCCCCACCGCCCTTGCCAACGAAGCCGTGGTAATCCGCCCGCGGGGGTTACGCTCCAGTTCTGTTGCCAAGGCTTCGAGGATCAGCTGTTTGCGGGAGACCTTGCCACTCATCAGCGCCGCCGGATCAGGGTGCCGACACCCTCGTCGGTAAACAACTCCAGCAACACCGCATGCTGCAGACGACCATCGATGATATGGACTGAGTTGACTCCGCCGGTCACCGCATCCAGCGCGCAGCCGATCTTTGGCAGCATGCCGCCATGGATGGTGCCGTCTGCGATCAGCTCGTTGACCCGCTCGCTGGTGAGGCCGGTCAACAGGCCACCCTCTTGATCAAGCAACCCCTTGGTATTGGTCAGCAGAATCAGCTTCTCCGCCTGCAGCACCTCTGCCACCTTGCCCGCCACCAGATCGGCGTTGATATTGTAGGAGCGACCATCCTCGCCGACACCAATCGGCGCGATCACTGGGATAAAATTGCCATGCAGCAACATCTCCACCACGCTGGTGTCGATGCTCTCCACCTCCCCCACATGGCCGATATCGATGATCTCCGGGGCCTCCAGCTCCGGTCCCTTCCACTCCACCAGCAGCTTGCGAGCACGGATCAGGTCACCATCCTTGCCGGTCAAACCGACCGCCCTGGCACCGGCGCGGTTCAGCAGGTTGACGATATCTTTGTTGACCAGCCCACCCAGCACCATCTCCACCACATCCATGGTCTCGGTGTCGGTAACACGCATGCCCTGGATGAATTCTGAATCCTTGCCGAGGCGCTCCAGCAGGGAGCCGATCTGTGGCCCACCGCCATGCACCACCACCGGGTTGATGCCAACCAGCTTCATCAACACGATATCGCGGGCAAAGCTGCTCTTGAGATCTTCGTCAACCATCGCGTTGCCACCATACTTGATGACGATGGTCTTGCCGCTGAAACGCTGGATGTAGGGCAGCGCGGCGGTCAATACATGGGCAATGTTATGGGCCTGTTCCGGAGTCAAAGACATAGTGTTATTACAAAGGTTCTAAATAGAATTGAAAGGTCGGATGACCGGTTAAAACGGCATCTCCAGCTCGGGTGCGACTTTCTGCATCAGCGTGCGGAAGACATCCTGTACCACCTTCAGCGCCTGGGCATCATCCGCCTCAAAGCGGAACACCAACGACGGGGTAGTGTTGGAGGCCCGTACCAGACCCCAGCCCCGCTCGAACTCGGCACGCAGTCCGTCGATCCAGACCATGCGAGCACCAGGGATCTCCGGCTGCTGCTCCAGGGCATCCATGATCTTGTCTCCCTGCCCCTCTTCAAGCTGCACCTGATACTCCGGTGTCGACTCACCCTCGGGCAGACCGGTGAAGACTTCGGCACTAGACAGCTGCTCAAGCGCCAGGATCTCCAGCAGGCGTGCACCAGCATAGAGCGCATCGTCGAAGCCATACCAGCGTTCCGCAAACATGATGTGTCCGCTGAACTCACCAGCGAGCAGGGCACCAGTCTCCTGCAGCTTCGCCTTCAACAGCGAGTGGCCACTCTTCCACATCAGCGGTCGACCGCCGTTGGAGAGCACCACATTGGCCAGATGCCGGGAGCACTTGACGTCATAGACAATGTCACCGCCTGGCAGGCGGGCCAGCACATCGATGGCGAGATACATCAACACCCGATCGGGCCAGATCAACTTGCCGGAGGAGTCGATCACTCCTAGGCGATCCCCATCCCCATCGAAGGCGAGCCCCACATCGGCCTGGTTTTCGACCACCGCCTGCTTCAGGGCCTCCAGATTCTCGGGCCGACTCGGGTCGGGATGGTGGTTGGGAAAGCTGCCATCCACCTCACAGAACAGCTCCACCACATCACAACCAAGGCGTCTAAACAGCTCTGGCGCCACCATACCCGCCACGCCGTTACCGCAGTCAACCACCACCTTCAGGGAGCGCGCCAGGCGCACATCGTTGATCACCCGTTCGATATAGTCTTCGGTAATCTCGCGTATATTCCGCTGCCCCTGCCCCTTCATCAGGCGGCCATCCGCGATCCGGCGGTAGAGTCCCTGGATCTGCTCGGGGGAGAGACTCTTTTCACCCAGCACCACCTTGATGCCGTTATATTCGATCGGATTGTGGCTGCCGGTGACGATACAGCCACACCCCACATTGAGTTCATGCACCGCATAGTAGAGCAGTGGTGTCGGTAGCATGCCGATGTCAATAACATCGCGCCCGCTCGACAATAGCCCATTGATCAGGGCCTCCTGCAGCGCCTCACTGGAGTTGCGTCCATCCCTGGCCACCACGATCGACTGGAAGCCCTGCTCATAGCCCTCGCTGCCGATCGCCTGGCCGATGGTGTAGGCCACATTCTCGGTCAGGGTTTCGCCGACCAGACCGCGGATGTCGTAAGCACGAAAGATGCTGGCCGGCACCGCTGCGAGTGCATCGGCGTTCTCCAGCGCCTCGGCCTGCCTCGCACGCCTGTCAGCACCCGGCTGATCGGTTTTCGGCACTGCGAAGATATCCTCCTCCACCATAATCCCTTCAGTGGCTGAGGCGCTGCCACGCTTGCGCCGCTCACGGCGCTGCTTGCGCGCATTGGCGAACTCGCGAGCCTGATGTTCAATGATCTCCAAGGTTGACTGCATATCGAGCAGCTTTGCCTGTTGGCGCTTCGGCGACTTGCCCGCCATCAACACCTCGGCCAACTCCAGCAGGCTGTACTGATCCCCCTTCAGCGCCCGCTGCATCTGCAGCGCCAGCAGCCCCATCAGCGCCACTGCCAGTAGTGCCGCTATCCCACCCGGCGCCAGCAGATAGATCTGCTCCAGCAGAGGTGTGCTCACCTGCCCCGACCAATAGGCCACCTCCCAGATGGTTCCGTCGACCTCAAAACGTCCATCCGGCTCGCCAGCCGCCCTGCCGCTCCCACCTGCGGCCAGCACCAGCGGCGCAGCTCTCTGCACCAGTTGGCGCACCTCGACACGACCATTCAGGCGGCTGCGCTCAACCACATCCTGCAACAGGGCCACAGGGAAGGCCGCATGTATCACCCCCAGCGCGGGGCCTTGTTTGCTGTTTCGCACCGCCACCGCTATTGCGATATGCTGCTGCGCCCCGCCAAACTTGTGCACCTGGGCCGGAGGTACTCCTGGCTGCTCCTCCGCAAGTCGGATCAGCTCCAGGGAGGCGTAGCCAAGATGAGGCATCGCGCTGTTTTCTGGTTCGCGCTGACCGGCAGCCAGCAGACGCAATCGCAGCACCCCTGGCAGCAGCCGGTTCAGCTGCTCTGCGTAGCCATCAAGCTCCGCTCGATTATCAGTGCTGAAATAGTCGGCCAGCTGCGGATCCTGCGCTATCCCGAGCAACATCTGCATGCGTGCCTGGGTAGTAACGGCGACGCGCTCCGCCACACCGGAGGCAACCAGCCGCGCCTCGCGCTCAACTGCCGCCGCATCCTTCAGGCTGGCCTGCAGGTAGAGGATCGCGCTCACCAGAAGAAACAGCACCACCACTACCGCAGCCGCTATCGACCAATACCAGCGGATCCCTCTGCCGGTCGGGCTCTGCCTGGTGCCCGTTTTTTCTTTCCGCTTACTTCTCTTACTCATAAGCTCGCTATCTCAAAGCTCCTTCCGATCCTGCAAATGCCTGGGGGCAGGCATTCCAAACCACCACTGCCTAAGGCATTCGCCACACACCCGCAACCTGGAGCGATCTGCTGCATCAACTGTTTTCCTGCTGGGTCCGCGCATGATATCGCTCCGCGATGCGAGCGGCGAGCCGTGCTGCCAATTCACTCTTTAGCATCATCGGCAGCGATTCGCCCCCCCCTTCCCACAGCAGGGTCAGGGCATTCTCATCCCGTTCAAAGCCACCCTCTGCGGCAGCGACACGATTGGCGGCAATCAGATCGATTCTCTTAGCCCTGCGCTTCTCCTCCGCATAGGCCTTCACGTTCTGGGTCTCGGCGGCAAAGCCAACAGTAAAGGGCGGATCTTCAGCAGCCGCGACATCTGCCAGGATATCGGGATTGCGCTCCAGCTCCAGCGTCATGACCGTCTGCTGCTTTTTGATCTTCTGCTGCGCCATCTCGCGGGGGCGATAGTCCGCCACCGCAGCCACTCCGACAAAAATATCGCACCCCGCCAACTGCTCCGACACCGCCAGCTGCATCTCCTGGGCTGTCTCCACATCGATGCGCTGCACCCCCGCAGGGGTTGCCAGTGCGACCGGTCCAGCCACCAGCACCACCTCGGCGCCAAGCCGACGCAACGCCGCCGCCAGGGCAAAACCCATCTTGCCGGAACTGCGGTTACTGATGAAACGCACCGGATCGATCGGCTCACGGGTCGAACCAGCGGTCAGCACCACTTTGACTCCAGCCAGCGTCCCACCTACAAAATGGGCACTGACTTGATCCAGCAGTGCCTCCGGCTCCAGTATGCGTCCCGGCCCGCTCTCACCACACGCCTGCACGCCCTCCGCCGGCCCCCAGATCAGCAGGCCACGAGCAGTGAGCCGCTGTACATTCTCCTGGGTCGCCGGATTGAGCCACATCTGCCGATTCATCGCCGGCGCCAGCGCGATAGGGGCTGTGGTGGCCAGACAGATGGCGCTCAGCAGATCATTCGCCATGCCGACGCTCAGTCGGGCCATGAAATCGGCAGAGACGGGAGCAATCAGGATCAGATCCGCCCAGCGGGCCAGCTCGATATGCCCCATCGCCGCCTCTGCTGCGGGATCAAGCAGTTCAGTATGGACCGGCCGACCGGAGAGTGCCTGGAAGGTAAGTGGGGTGACAAAGGTCTGGGCAGCGGCAGTCATCGCTACCCGCACCTCAGCGCCGGCCTCGATAAGTGCACGCAGCAGCATCGCACTTTTATATGCGGCGATGCCCCCGGTTACGCCCAACAGGATCTTTTGGTTGGCTAGAGCCGACATGAGTCGTTAGACCATCCTGAACAAAAATCGGTTATAGAGGGTACCTTAAGGTGCCAAAACCTCAAAGTGACAGTGTTAACACTCTGAGTGAGTACTAACATCGGCAGAACCCGCCGAAACAGGCTAGATTTAGCTCCAGACAACCAACATAGCAGCATGACAGGGAGGTCATATGCCGATTACCGACTGGCCGTTAGACGAGCGCCCGCGGGAGAAACTGCTCAAACAGGGGGCGTCTAGCCTCACCGACGCCGAACTGCTGGCGATCTTTCTGCGTACCGGGGTGGCCGGCCGCACCGCAGTGGATCTGGCCCGCGACCTGCTCACCGAGTTCCAGGGGCTGCGGCCGCTGCTCACCGCCGACCGCCAGGTCTTCTGTCACGGCAAAGGCCTGGGCAACGCCAAGTACGCCCAGTTGCAGGCAGTGCTCGAGATGGGGCGGCGTTATCTTGGCGAGGATCTGAACCGCGGCAGCCCGCTCACCCGCCCGGAGCAGACCCGCCACTACCTAAGCGCACAACTGCGCCACCATCCGCACGAGGTCTTCGCCTGCCTGTTTCTCGACAACCGCCACCGCGTCATCATCTTCGAGGAGTTGTTTCGCGGCACCATCGATGGCGCCAGTGTCCACCCCCGGGAAGTCGTGAAACGGGCCCTGCATCATAATGCGGCAGCGGTAATCCTGGCTCACAACCATCCCTCCGGGATCGCCGAACCCAGCGATGCGGACCGGCGCATCACCCTGCGTCTGCAACAAGCCCTAGAGCTGGTGGAGATCCGCGTGCTCGACCATTTCGTGATTGGCGATGGTCGACCCTACTCGTTCGCCGAGCAGGGCCTGATCTAAAATCAGCCGCCACGGACCCAGACAGCTTGCGCTCCCTCCCGCTCTCTGCTATAAATACGCGCCTTTCGCCCCAGGGTTAACAGTTTTTAGAGGTTTGGACCATGTCAAAAGTCTGCCAGGTCACCGGCAAGCGCCCGGTCAGCGGGAACAACGTCTCCCACGCTCATAACAAAACCAAACGCCGTTTTCTGCCCAACCTGCACTACCATCGCTTCTGGGTTGAGAGCGAGAACCGCTGGGTTCGTCTGCGCGTCACCTCCAACGGTATGCGCATCATCGACAAAAAAGGCATCGACACAGTGCTGGGCGAGATCCGCGCCCGTGGTGAAAAGGTCTAACAGAGGAAACCATCATGCGTGACAAGATTCGACTGGTATCCAGCGCCGGCACCGGCCACTTCTACACCACCACCAAGAACAAGCGCAACATGCCCGGCAAGATGGAGATCAAAAAGTTTGACCCCACCATCCGCAAGTATGTCATGTACAAGGAAGCGAAGATCAAATAAGCCGCTTCCCTGCGACCCTGCGGCATCCTGAAAGCCCGTCCCTGAGACGGGCTTTCTTTTTCTCGGAGCCCCAACAGAACCCTATAAATGGCGCCAGAAGCGGTAAACATTTTCCCTCACCTGCCGACTTAGCAGGAGACCACCGCACCCCGGGATAATAGGGAAACCAGTACTAATGAAGGATATCTACGTCGGCAGGCAGGCGATCTATGACCGTTCCCTGGAAGTCTATGCCTATGAGCTGCTATTCCGCCAGGGCAATCAGGATGGCAGCAACGTCAACCAGTTGACAAACGGCGACTTTGCCTCCTCAGAAGTACTCCTCAACTGCTTTGTCGAGATCGGCCTGGAACGCATCGTCGGCCCCCACCGCGCCTTCATTAACCTGACCCGCAACCTGCTGCTCGACCACCCGCAACTGGCATTCGACAAAGAACGGGTGGTTATGGAGATACTCGAAGATATCCCGGTGGACGAGCCCCTGGTGACGCGGGTGCGTGAGCTGGCCGAACAGGGCTACACCATCGCCCTCGACGACTACGCCTTCGAGGAAANGTGGGACCCACTGCTGCCCCACGCCCACATTATCAAGGTAGAGATCCCCGCCCTCACCCCCGAGCAGCTGCAGGCCGGCCTGCCAAAGCTGCGCCAACATAAGCTCTTGCTGCTGGCGGAGAAGATCGAGACCGAAGAGGAGTTCCAGCAGTGCCTCGAGTTGGGCTTCGATCTCTTTCAGGGCTACCACTTCTCCCGCCCCAAGGTGGTGGAGGATAAGCGGCTAGAGGAGAACCAGATGGTGATCATGCAGCTGGTCTCCCGGCTCAACGATCCGCAGGTGGAGATCAGAGACCTGGAGCATCTGATCGCCCAGGACGCCAGCCTCAGCTACAAGATCCTACGCTTCATCAACTCCGCCGCCGTCGGCATGCCGCGCCGCGTCGAGTCGATCCACCAGGCTGTGGTCTTCATGGGGCTAACACGGATCCGCGCCTGGGCCAGTCTGCTGGTGCTGTCGCGGGTGGCAAACAAACCCCAAGACTACTTCACCACCGCCCTGGTACGCGCCCACATGTGCCAGCGCCTGCTCAGCAAAAGCGGCTCCAACTGCTCCGCCGAGATGGGATTCAGCGTCGGCCTACTCTCCATCCTCGACCTGCTGATGGANGTCCGCTGGCGGAGATCATTGGCGAACTGGGCCTCTCCGACGAACTGAACACCGCCCTGCTCGATCACGCTGGCCCCGCCGGCCGCGCCCTGGTCTGCACCCTCAATTACGAATCTGGCAATATCCAACCTGACGACCGTTTTGAGCTCGATCTGGGTGAATTGACCGAGATCTTTCTCAACGCCTCCAAGACCGCCTTCGCCGAGGCCCAGGCGCTGGGCGAAGCCTAAACACCCGACTACGTCTGCGACAACAGCAGGTTCCCCACCCCATCGACTCGACAGCGCCAACCGGGGGCGATCCAGCTGGTTGAGACCTGCTCAGTCACCAGCGCCGGACCAACAACCTCACGCCCCGCCAGTAGCTCAGCACGCTCGTAACAGGGCACCTCAGCCTCGACTCCGGCAACCCGTATCGACTCCCACTCAGCCAGCGCAGCAGCCGCAGGCACAGCCTTCAGCGCCACCTGCGGGCTTGGCCCCTGCAACCCAACTCGCAGATTGACCAGCTCCACCGGGGCCTCCATGCGGTGGCCGAAGCGGACCTGATGCCGTGCATGAAACTGCTCCGCCATTTGATCAAGCCCCTCCCAAGGCAAATTGAGCGTATAGGACTGCCCACGGTAACGCAGATCGAGCGAATCGCACCGCTCAACCTGCGCTCTCGCAACTCCCTCCGCCAGCAATGCTTGCAGACCGGACTCAGCCAGCGCATCCAGCTCCCGTCGAATCAAATCCTCGCTCAACTCCTTCAGCAGACCGAGCCGGGTGCGCGCCAGCTGCCGCCCCGGCCGGCTCGCCAACATGCCCAGCGCCGACAGCACTCCAGCCTGCACCGGCACCATCGCCTGAGTCATCCCCAAAGCCTCGGCCAGGGCACAAACATGCAGCCCGCCTGCNCCACCAAACGAGACGAGGGTAAAGCCACGCGGGTCGACCCCGCGCTGCACCGAGATCACCCGCAGCGCCCGCGCCATGTGCTCGTTGGCGATGCGGACAATCCCCTCGGCGGCCTGCTCCGGCGACAAACCCATCGCCTCGGCAAGCCCGCCCACGGCACGCCGCGCCGCAGCCAGATCGAGCCGCATCCGGCCGCCGAGAAAGGCGTCGGCACGCAGCCGCCCCAACACCAGATTGGCGTCGGTGACCGTTGGCCGCTCCCCCCCGGCGCCGTAGCAGGCGGGACCAGGTGCGGCCCCCGCTGACTCCGGCCCCACCTGCAGCATGCCGCCGTCGTCGAGGTAGGCGATGGAACCACCGCCTGCGCCGATGGTATGCATGTCGACCATCGGCACCGCCACCGGCCAAGGACCAATGCGCCCTTCGCGGGTCAGTCGCGGCGCACCGTCGAGCAGCGCCACATCGGTGGAGGTACCGCCCATATCAAACGAAAGCAGCCGCTCATGTCCGGAGGCCGCCGCCACGAAGCGCGCCCCCACCAGACCGCCCGCCGGCCCCGAGAGCAGCATCCGCACCGCCTGATGCGCCGCCTGCTGCGCCGCAATCGCCTCGCCGGAGCTCTGCATCACCGACACCCGAGCCCCCGGCAACCCCGCCTGCAGCCGACCAATGTAGCCCTCCACCAGCGGCCCCACCCAACCATTTAGCCAGGTGGCGATACCGCGCTCATATTCACCTGCCTCCGGCAGCACCGCCGAGGAACGGGAGACAAACACCGCCTCCGGCAACACTGCCTCGATCTCCCGCTCGAAACAGTCATCCAGGTAGGCGTAGAGCAGGTTGATCGCCACCGCGCGGGGTTTGAGTTCAGACACCGCCTCGACCAGAATCTGCAGATCGGCCTCAGTCAGATCTTCGATCAGTGAGCCGTCCGCCGCCAGCCGCCCGCCGGTCTCCAGGCAAAGCCCCTCAGGCACCGGCGGCGCGATCGGCTCCGGCTGCAGGTTGTAGAGTTCGCGCCTCGCCTGACGGCCGATGGTGAGCAGATCCTTCAGCCCCCGATTGCCGATATAGAGGGTGCGCACGCCCTTCCCCTCTAGCGCCGCATTGGTGGCCACGGTGGAGCCGTGCACCACCCGCAGCTGCGCCGGGTCGAGCCCCATCTCGGCGATGCCCTGCAGGATCGCCCGCTCCGGCGCGTCCGGTGTCGACAGCACCTTGTGGATGCGCAACCCGGCAGCATCGAATAGCACGAAGTCGGTAAAAGTACCGCCGGTATCAACACCCAGATATTTCAAGATCATCCCCATCGAAACAGTGAGAGGCAAAGATACCCTCCACCTCCGCAAAGACAAAGCCGCCCCATGCAAAAAGCCGCTTGTGGGTCGGCAGCAAATTCCTTATCTTGCGCCAGATGGAAACCCTGCTGACCACCCACAAGCTGAGCCGCGAGTTTGGCCAAAAACGCGCCCTGCAGAGACTCAACTTGCAGCTGCAACGCGGTGAGGTAGTCGGCCTGCTGGGGCCCAACGGGGCTGGCAAATCCACCGCGATGCGGCTGATCAGCGGCGCTCTGGCGCCCAGCCACGGTCGTGTCACGGTGGCCGGCTTTGACATGCAGCAGCAGCCGATCGAGGCGAAACGCCGGCTCGGCTATCTGCCGGAACGCCCACCGCTGCATCCCGAGCAGCGGGTCGATGAGTATCTCTACGACTGCGCCCGGCTCAGGGGGCTGACGCCTCAGGCAGCCCGCGAGGCTCTCGGCAACAGCAAACGCCGCTGCGGCCTGGAGAGCGTTGGCAGACGCCTGATCCGCAACCTCTCGAAGGGCTACCAGCAGCGGGCCGGCATCGCCCAAGCGATCATCCACGCCCCCGACCTAATCATCTTCGACGAGCCCACCGAGGGGCTCGACCCGGCACAGATCCGCGAGGTGCGCGAGCTGATCCGTGAGCTGGCCGAGCAGAGTGCGGTGCTGCTCTCCAGCCACATCCTCAGCGAGGTGGAGGCCTGCGCCGACCGAGTGACAATCTTGCAGCAGGGACGCGCCATCTACCAGGGTGCAATCGAGCCAGCCCAGACTCCGCTGCTGCGGCTCCAGCTGCAGCAGAACCCGGGGAATGAAGCCCTCACACAGCTGCCGCAGATCGCCTCTGTCGAACGCCTCCACACCGACTACTTCCGGGTGCAACTGTCCCCCAAAGCCACCGCCCCCGAACTGGCAGCGCAGATTGTGCAGCAGGGCTGGGGACTTCGGCAACTCAGTGAGGAACGCCTCAGCCTGGAGCAGATCTACCTCGAGGCGACCAGCGGCAGGACCAGCCAAGGGGCCTCTGAATGAGCTGGCGGCTGGCCTGGATTGAGTGGCGGCGGCTGATGCGCACCCCGTTCGCCTGGATAGTGCTGGCGCTGGCCAGTCTGCTGCTGGGCTGGCAGCTGCTACAGACCCTAGATGCCTTCAGCAGCACCCCGGCGGTCGGGCGTCTGTTTGGCCTGAGCCGCCATCTGGGGCTGGAGCTGTTTGGCCTGACGGCAGTGCTGATCCTGTTTATCACGCCGCTGCTGACGATGCGCCTGTCAGACAGCAGCAACAGCCTGTTGAGCACCGCACCGCTACGTCTCCGGGAGATCCTACTCGGCCAGTACCTCGCCCTGCTGGGGGTCATCGCGCTGGTTGCGCTGTTGCCACTGGGGCTGTCGATACCACTGGCGGTCGGCACCCAACCCGACTGGGGACTGTTGGCCACCGCCAGTCTCGGTCTGTTACTGCTGGGCAGCAGCTTCGCCGCCATCAGCCTCTATGTTTCCAGCCTGAGCCGCACCCCGGGGGCCGCGGCTGCGGGCAGCTACGGCCTGCTGCTGCTGCTCTCCATCATCAGCCAATACGCCTCTGCCGACAGCAGCGGCCTACTCAGCTGGTTTGGCTGGCCACCTCACTTCCTCAACCTGCAACTGGGTTGGGTGCGCAGCAGCGACATCGCCTATTTCCTGCTGTTGAGTCTGTTTTTCCTCGGCCTGGCGCTGCACCGCCTACAGCTGCGCCGGGAGAGCTGAGCATGAACATTGGCAAACAAATCCACCAGCTGATCTTCCCGCTGCTGAGCCTGGCGCTGCTGTTGCTGCTCGCCTGGTTCAGCAACCGCTACCAGTGGCAGTGGGACTGGACCCGTAACGGCAGCCACACCCTTAGCGAGACCAGCATCGCACTGTTGCAGCGCCTCAAGGGCCCACTGCAGGTGACCATCTTCACTCCCCGCGCCTCGACGCTGCAACAGCAGGTGGAGCGTTTCATCGAACGCTACCAACGCTTCAAGCCCGACCTGCAGTTGACATTTGTCGACCCGATCCGCAACCCCGACGCCAGCCGCCGCCAGGGGATCTCCCTCTCCGGTGAGCTGGTCCTGCGCTACCAGGGGCGGGAGGAGCGTCTGCAGCGGCTCAGCGAGCTTCACTTCAGTAATGCCCTGCAGCGCCTCAGCCAGCAACAGCACCACTGGATTGCCGCGCTCACCGGCCACGGCGAACGGGATCTGCACGGCAAGGCCAACCACGACCTGGGGGCGTTTGGCCAATCCCTGCAGCAGAAAGGCTACCAGCTGGTCGCTCTGACCCCTGCCACTGTGCCGCCAGACAACACCGCTCTGCTGCTGATCGCCTCCCCCACCACTGCCCTGCTGGAGGGCGAGCTGGCGTTGATTGAGGCCTACCTGCAGCAAGGCGGTAATCTGCTGCTGCTGACAGACCCATCCAGCCGCGAGAGCCTGCAGCCGCTGCTACAGCAACTCGACATCGAAGCCCTGCCCGGCACTCTGGTAGACGCCAATGTGCGCCGCCTCGGCATCGACAACCCAACAGTGGCACTGGTCTCCGAATATCCAGAGTTTCCCGCCACCGCCGGTTTCGATCTGCTCACGCTGTTTCCGGAGAGCCTGGCGCTGCAGGCGGATCAGACCCGCGATTGGCAGGTCACCGGGCTGCTGCGCACCCTGCCACAGAGCTGGAACGAGACCGGCCCGATCCACGGCGAGGTGGAACGCAATCCTGAACTTGGCGAACAGGCCGGGCCACTCACCATCGGCCTCGCCCTCACCCGCCAGCGGGGCGAGCGCGAACAGCGGGTGGTGGTGATCGGCGACGGCGATTTTCTCTCCAACAGCTATCTGGCCAATGCCGGCAATCTTGATCTGGGACTGGCCCTGGTTGGTTGGCTGGCCGGCGCTGAGCAGCTGATCGGCATCCCACCACGACCGATCCTCGACCGAGAGCTGCAGCTCTCACCGCTGACCAAAGGGATCATCGGGCTGGGCGCACTGTTCGGCCTGCCGTTGCTACTGTTCAGCATCGGTGGGCTACTCGGCTGGCGACGCAACCGGGCCTGAGATGCGCACGCTCAGCCGGGTCAATCTGATCTTACTGCTGCTGGTCGCCCTGCTGGGTGGGGCGGCCTGGTGGCTGCAATCCAGCGACATGCCGCCGCCGCTGACCCGACTTAGCCCAGCCAGGATCCAACAGATCCGACTGATCCGTGCGGGACAGACGATCGAGCTGCAGCGGCACAATGGGGTCTGGTGGTTGGGCGAGGCACGGGCCGATCAGCAACGGGTGGCGCAACTACTGGGCATCGCCACAACCCCTAGTCTGGCGCACTTTCCACTGCCGCAGGGGCGCCTCGCTGCGTTCGGCCTGCAGCCACCTGAAACGATCCTCTGGCTCGACCAGACCGAGCTACGTTTTGGCACCACAGAACCGCTCAGCGGCCAGCGCTATCTGCAGATCGGTGATCAGGTCCATCTGATCGGCGATGGCTTTCGTCACCACCTGAGCGCGCCGGCAGCGGCATTTCTGGAGTAAATATGCCTGAACTGCCAGAAGTAGAGACCACCCGCCGCGGCATCGCGCCACACCTTGAGGGCGCCGCTGTCAGTGGGATTGTCGTGCGCCAGCCGCGGTTGCGCTGGCCTGTGCCAGAAAATCTGAGTCCACTGCTAAATGGCCAGCGGCTCAATTCGGTGGGACGGCGGGGTAAATATCTGCTGCTCAACTTCGCCCCAGGCAGCCTGCTCCTGCACCTCGGCATGTCGGGCAGTCTGCGGGTGCTGCCGAACGGTACGCCGCCCCAGCGCCACGACCACTTCGACCTGGAGTTCGACAACAATTCACTGCTGCGCCTGCGTGATCCACGGCGCTTCGGCGCCGTGCTCTGGCAGCCGACCGGCGAGTGCCATGAACTGCTAGCCAGGCTAGGCCTCGAACCACTGCGTGAGGGTTCGATGGCGACTATCTGCATCAGATCGGCCAATCACGCAGCGTCGCCATCAAGCAGCTGATCATGGAGAGTCGCGTGGTGGTAGGAGTCGGCAACATCTACGCCAATGAGTCGCTGTTCCGCGCCGGCATCCACCCACAACGGGCCGCCAACCGCATCGCCCTGGCACGCTACCAGCGGCTTGCCGCTGCGATCGTCGAGGTACTCAATGCGGCGATCGCACAGGGCGGCACCACCCTGCGTGACTTTCAGCAGGAGGATGGCTCCCCCGGTTACTTCGCCCAGCAGTTGCAGGTCTATGGCCGAACCGGCGAGCCCTGCCCGATCTGTGCTGAGCCGATCCGCCTAAAAACCCTGGGGCAGCGCTCCAGCTTCTACTGCCCGCTCTGCCAGCGCTGAACACCCGACCGGCTTTCTGTAACAAAAAACATTACAAGGCCAGCGATTTTTGAGCACACGTTCAGCAAACATTGAACGCATCTCCGATACCTGGCCTGGACGGCAGTTCTCTAACTACATGACAAGGCTCATTTTTTAACGACTCTCAACTGATTTTCTACATCACTGCACACTGGCTCCAGAGAGAATTAGTCATCACGCACAGGGACGCCGCTTACCCGGCGCCCCTGCTGCAACAACAGCCGATAATCCAACAGGACTCAATCACCCCGTCATGGACGTGCGTGACAGAGCGTGCAACCGATCTCCGTCCCTTTACTAACATGGACTGTGCGACCACCATCATCATCGCTTTGGTAATCCCGATCAGCCGCAGCACGAGAGAGAACAGTGCCATTCAGGTCATTGCCATGGCAGGCCTTACAGGCATTGGGATTGCGGCGATAGAAGTCTTCATGTCCAAGATCCCAACTGCTGCTGTTAACATTGTGCATACCATGGGGGCCATCCAGGGTATTGGGCAGACTGGTGTGGCAGGTGGCGCACTCAGCGATCGTGCCGGTGTGCCCCTGGATCTGAGTGGCGGCCACATTGTCATTGGAGCTGTTCTGAGCATTCGGCCAGATCGCATGGGTCGAGCCGTGGCAGCCCTCGCAGGCAACACCACCATGCCCCAGGCTGTTGCGGTACAGCTCTGCGCTATTTCCGGCAAACCGTAGGTTGTTGACAGACCTGGGGGCCGCTGAATTGTCACTGCTATCCCAGGCTTGGGTGAGACGGATGTCGGCACCCAGATGATCGAGCGCATCACCGGTATGACAGGATTCACAGCGTGGTTCGTCGATCCAGGGGCGGCGCGTAGAACCATCGGGCAGAGGAAAAACACCGCCGATTGCTAGCATGTCACCGTGGCAGTTCTGACAGACGATACCTGCGTTACCCATAGCGCCCCGCAGGCATTTGGTAATCTTGCCCGGATGGCATTGGTAACAGGTTTCCTCCAGGGTGCCATCTGCTGGAAACAGGTCGGCCCCAGTGTCCGGGTCTTTCAAACGCCCATGGTAACCGTGCATGACCTGGGACATCATGTCATGGCCAATCTGGTCTCCGGTTGGCCCCCCATTGCCAGCCAAGTCAAGTGCTGCCGAGTAGTGACAGCGAGCACAAAGTACCGGGCGTTGGTTGTGCAAATCGGTGCCGTGCTTCTTGTCATGCAGTAGCAGAATGTTCTCCTTCGCCGCCTGCAATACGCTGTTGGGATCGGTAATATCGTCAGGAAAGACAAAGGCGATGGAAGAATCCCTTGCTCCAACCTCTCCTACCGCGTGGCAATTCTGGCAATCGGCTTCCGATGCGACCGGCAACACGACATCAACGCTCGCCAGATCCTCCCCAGAGGAAGGGGCTGCAGCATTCACTCGCATTAAGGGATAGGCTTGAGTACCGCCCGAGTCATCAACGGGCAGTATGGGTATACCCTCGGCAGAGAACCAGCTTTTTGCACTATTGAATCCATTGAAAACCTGGGCGTCATTGGCCGAATAGGGGGTCAGGATACCCGGCATTTCTTGCTGAGTGAGTCCCTCATCAGGTTGCGGATTTATGCCAAACAGGTCAAAGACATACGTATTGCCCGTCGCTGGATTGATGTCCCAAAAATTACTCTTAGTAAAACTCCCGCTCGGAGGATTCTGGCTAGTCGTAGTGATCGATCCATTCGCATCCAGTTGTGCCTTATAGGTAACAACAACCTCACTATTATCGAGGAGGCGTGGCGTGGCGCCCCGTTCGATCACTTGACTATGCACCACATTGAAAGGGGGCAGAACAACAAAATTAGAGTAATCCAAGTCGGCACAATGCATACCTAGATCATTAAAGGCGAGCACCCTATGGCTGCCGCTGACAACAGGCACCCCGTTGTCGGTACTAGTACTTTCACCGCCACAGGCAGTCAGTAGAAGGGCGCAGGAGAGGGCCACGCTCAACGTTTTGAGTGGATTCATCAATGGTTTTTCCTGAGTGGTCAAACAACCGGTTTAAATGGGAATGAGAATCTATTCTGCGACATAAAGCCAGATCAAGGAAGGAGGTCGCAAATTCTTAAGCTGACCATCAAACAGATCGCCTGTAGGCCCGACTTTAGCCGGGCAGGTCTGTCTGCAAGCGGTCCTACAGAGCGATGTATG
>NZ_AFOC01000018.1:0-41883 GCF_000224455.1 endosymbiont of Riftia pachyptila (vent Ph05) | reverse complement strand
CGGCGGATTCGGCGAAGTTTCTGGAGATCATCGGCAAGTTTGAGTTGCTGTTCTCCGACTCGCGGGTGTTTCCACTCTGTCATGCCTGGATCGACGGCTATGCAGCACGGCGCAAGGTGTCATTGCAGATGGTCAGCGGTGAGCCGGAAGAGGAACCGCTGCCAGCCACGCCAACCGAGATCCAGGCCGAGGCGCTGCTGGCATTACAGGCCACCCGGAGTGCCGGTTATCGGCGCGGGTTGGTGGTGTTGGCCACTGGTCTGGGCAAGACTTGGCTGGCGGCCTTTGATGTGCAGCAGGTGAAGGCCAGGCGGGTGCTATTCGTTGCCCACCGGGAAGAGATTCTGATGCAGTCGGAAGCAACCTTCTCCCGCATTCACCTCGACGCGAGCATCGGTTACTACACCGGCAAGGCGAAGGAGGGGGAGGCAGATTTTGTCTTTGCCTCGGTCCAGACCCTGGGACGGGATGAACACCTGCAGCAGTTTGCGCCGGACTGCTTTGATTATCTCGTGGTGGATGAGTTTCATCATGCCGATTCCACTACCTATCGTCGCTTGATCAACTATTTCCAACCTCGTTTCATGCTCGGCCTGACGGCCACGCCGGAGCGCACAGATCAGGCGGATATCCTTTCGTTGTGTGATGACAATCTGGTGTTTGAGCGGAATTTCGTCGAGGGCATCAACGCAGATCTGCTGTGTCCGTTTCACTACCACGGCATCCATGACCAAGCCGTCGATTATACGGAGATCCCTTGGCGCAACGGGCGCTTTGATCCCAGTGATCTGAGCAACAAACTCGCGACCCGCGCCCGCGCCAAACATGCGCTTTCTGTGTGGCGGGAACTACGCCAGAGTCGCACCCTGGCATTCTGCGTCTCTCGTACTCACGCAGAGTTTATGGCCGACTATTTCTCTCGTGCGGGTATCCGAGCGGCGGCGGTGCACGCCAAGTCGGCAATGCCGCGTAATGCGGCATTAAAGCAACTGGAGGCTGGTAGTCTGGAGGTGATCTTCTCGGTCGATCTGTTCAACGAGGGCACCGACCTGCCCGCTATCGATACGGTGATGATGCTCAGACCGACGGAGTCGAAGATCCTGTTCCTGCAGCAGTTGGGACGCGGCCTGCGGCTGCATCCCGGCAAGGATCATCTGCGGGTACTGGATTTCATCGGTAATCACAAGGCGTTTCTGAACAAGCCGGAGTCCCTATTTGGAGTCTCCTCCCTGCGTGAATTTCTGCGGCGGCAACAGAATGGCAATCTGCCACTGCCCAAGGGCTGTTATGCCAACTATGAGTTGGGTGTGATCGACTTTCTAAACGAAGTGATCAAGACTCTGCCCAAAGGGATTGTTGATATCTACGAGCTGCTGAAGTCAGTGGAGCAGCGGCAGCCGAGTGCGGTTGAGATGTATCGTGCCGGGGTGAACTTTACACACATCAGGAGCAGATTTGGTTCATGGTTTGACTTGGTCGCAGATCGTGGAGGGCTGGACGAAGCACAGCAAAGGGTGCTGCAGCGCCATCGCCCCTACTTCCTTGAAGTCGAAAAGGCCGCCATGGCCAAGTCGTACAAAATGGTACTGCTGGAGGCGCTACTGGAGCTCGATGGCTTCATCCACCCGCAGACCACCCAGAATCTGGCGATCCGTTCCGCCGAGATTCTGTTGCATCGCCCGCCATTGATGAGGAAGGATTTGCCAGCACGTTTTCAGAATCTAGCCGCGGTTCTCGCTTCCAAATCTGGCCAATGGCTGACTTACTGGAACTCCAATCCAGTGAATGCCTTTGTGGGCGGCAATAAGAAACAGGGCAAGCCATTTTTTGAACTGGACGCGGATCGATTGAAGCCTAATTTTGAACTGACGGTCGAAGATCGTGATCTGTTCCACGCCATGGTCCAGGAGTTGGCGAACTACAAGCTGGCCATGTATATGGACCGGGAGCAGGAGGGCGCAAAAGCCAGCGAGGTAAAGACGCCAACTGCCTCTGTGGAGGCCGGTGTGGTCTGGGACGAGCTCCCACTCTTCCCCAGCCTCAAGATCGCCTGCGGCCATTTCAAAGACGCAGATGGCGAAAACGAGACCCTGGTGAAAATCCCCACGCACTATCGTGCCGATCCTTCCCGCCACTTCATCGCCCGCGCCTCGGGTAACTCCATGGACGGCGGCAAGAACCCGATCCGCGATGGCGATTATCTGTTGCTGGAGCTAGTCAGCGCCGACCAAGCTGGCTCGATCAGCAACCAGATCATGGCTGTAGAGCGACAGGATGCGAGCGGCGACGACCAATATGTCCTGCGAGTGGTGCGAAAACGCGGCGATGGTGACTACTATCTTCAGGCGAACAACCCCGACTATGCAGACTTTGATGCCACAGAGGGAATGCGCCCCTTTGCGCGTCTGCGTGGGGTGGTTGCACCGGGAGAAGTGGTAGAAGGATGAGCGGGAAGAAGGGGAGTTTCGAACTTCTGAATCATTGGGCACTGAAAATAAGAGGATAGCGGCAACCTATGGCAGAGATCATCCCCCCGCTGAACCGGCAACTCCTCGGTCGTATGACCTCCGGGGAAAAGCGCGTGGCACGGCGCCTACAGAATCTGCTGGAAGATGATTATCTGGTTTGGTACGACATTCCCGTTGGCAAGAAGCGTCGCTATCCCGATTTCATCATCTTACATCCTTCGCGGGGGTTGTTGTTTCTGGAGGTGAAGGACTGGAAGCCCGCGACCCTGAAGAAGATCAGCAAATCTGATGTGACTTTGCTGACAAACGCTGGTTTGGTTACCAAGCCACATCCTTTGGAACAGGCCCGGCAGTACACTTATAACGTGGTAGCGATGCTGTCGCACGACTCTCAACTCTGTCAGTCATCAGATGCCTATAAGGGCAATCTGATCATGCCTTATGGCTGGGGTGTTGTGTTCACCAATATCACCCGAAGGCAGATCGAGAAGGCAATCCCCGATGATATGCGCGAGGGGCTGTTGCCGGATCATCTGATGATCTACAAGGACGAGATCACCGAAAGCGCCGATGCCGAAAAATTCCAGGAACAGTTATGGGGAATGTTCCACTATCAGTTTGGCGGCACCCTAATCCTGCCGCAGATTGACCGCATCCGCTGGCACCTATTTCCTGAGATCCGTATTGATGACTGTGGCCAGGCTGACCTATTTACCGAAGGGGACGAGGAGTCGCAACCACTGGAACAGACCCTGCCCGATATCGTGAAGATCATGGATATCCAGCAGGAGCAGTTGGCGCGCAGCTTGGGCGAGGGGCACCGGGTGATCCACGGGGTGGCGGGTTCAGGCAAGACCTTAATCCTGGGTTATCGCTGTTTGCACTTGGCGCAGGTGATGAGCAAGCCGATCCTGGTACTTTGCTTCAACATTACCCTCGCAGCCAAATTGAGAGCCTTTATCTCTGCCAAGGGGATTGGCGGGCAGGTGCAGGTCTACCACTTCCATGATTGGTGTGGCCAGCAACTCAAGAGCTACCATGTGGAGCTGCTGGAGTCGGACAGGCCCTTCTGGGAGCGCGAGGTGGAGAGCGTGATCGACGCGGTCGACAAAGGATATATCCCCAGGGGGCAGTACGGTGCCCTGTTGATCGATGAAGGCCACGATTTTGAGGAGGAGTGGCTGAAGCTCGTGGTACAGATGGTCGACCCCGAAAGGAACTCCCTGTTGCTGCTCTACGACGATGCCCAGTCGATCTACAAAAAGGGCTCCGGCCTCGGTTTCAGTCTTTCCAGCGTGGGCATCCAGGCAAAAGGACGCACCACAATTTTACGCCTCAACTACCGCAATACTCGTGAGATTCTCCGCTTTGCTTACGCTTTCGCCAGCCACTACCTCGATCCGAAAAGTGCAGACGATGACCACATCCCCCTGATCGAGCCCGAGGCGGCAGGCAATAGTGGACCGGAGCCGGTGGTGCGCCGGTTCGACAGCCTGCCGGATGAGATCCACTACACGCTCAAGTGTCTGAAAAAATGGCATCAGCAGGGTGTACCCTGGCGCGATATGGCAGTGCTGTATGCTGCGGGGAACCAGGGACATGGGGTGGCGGCACAATTGCGGGTGGCCGACATCCCCCACGTCTGGCTGGGCAGCAAACAGTATAAGAGCACCTACGATCCGGGCGACGACCGGGTTACGGTACTGACCATTCATAGCAGTAAGGGGCTGGAGTTTCCCCGCGTCATCATGTTGGGGATCGGCCAGTTGGGTGACGAACAGGTGGGGCAACCACAGAACGCCCGCCTGCTCTATGTGGGTATGACACGGGCACAAGAGTGTCTGCTAGTGACGACCTCTGCGGATAGTCTCTTTAGCCGCAGGTTACTGGATGTGTCGGCGGCTTAGCATCTGGACGAGATACGCCATCTCGATACCCCCTGCGGTCGTTGCTGCCTTCCAAGTCGGATCGACTGCTACCACGGGTGGTTTCTTCAGCGGCCTTTTTAGCCAGGAACAGGGTCGATTCTTAATAGTCGAAGGCAGCAACAAACCCCGCATGATCCGATTCGGGAAATTTCCTGTCGCTACTGGCTGGCAGGCTCTCGTCATGCAGGTTTTCGTTGTGGATCTCGGTGCCCTGGAAGTGGGGCAGCAGGGACTGGGAGATCAGCATGTGGTCGAGCAGGTTGCCCTGGCCGTGATGGTAGTGGCTGAATCGTACCGAGTCGGGGA
Organism: endosymbiont of Riftia pachyptila (vent Ph05); assembly: GCF_000224455.1. Taxonomy (NCBI): domain Bacteria; kingdom Pseudomonadati; phylum Pseudomonadota; class Gammaproteobacteria; species endosymbiont of Riftia pachyptila. The sequence continues at coordinate 37,181 of NZ_AFOC01000018.1, read as the reverse complement.
TCGAGCGGCTGCAGGGTATCAGCACCCGTGAACGCAGCTCGGGGTTGTTGGTGTTCTCCACCCGCCCGGCGATCGCCTCCACTGGCACCTCGCCTGGCTCTGCGTTGAAATCGCCGCAGACCAGGATGTTGGCCGCCGGCTCCTGATCGAACAGCTTGTCGAGCAAGATTCTGGTCTCCAGGGCTTGTCCGACCCGCTTGATCGAGGAGAGGAAGTAGCCCTCGGCCCAGGCGGCTGCGCTCTTCCAGCCGTAGTAGCCTTCTGTCTGATTCGTGATTTTAGTTGCCAGGCGGGATTTCAGATGCAGATTGATCAGGTGCAGCTGGCCCAGTTCGGGCACCTCGATCTGTGCATGTAGGATCGGCCGTTCCCATCGTAGATCCCTGGCCTCTGGTTCGGGGGGTAGGGCAGTGACCTTGCGGTACTGCAGTTTGTCGATGTGGTCGTTGCGATATTGCTGGACCTGGGTGATCGGGAAACGCGACAGGATCACCAGGTTGCGCTTGTTATATGGAGCGTCGTCGCTGGTTCGGGTGAAGGCCCGCTCGTAGCCGGCGTAGTCGGTCCCCTCGAGCACTCGGTCGAGGGCGGAGAGGTTGCGTTTTGGATCATGCGCAGTGTGCCCTGGCAGCTCCTGTCCGTGTACCTCCTGCAGGCAGAGGATGTCGGCCTGCAGACGTTTCAGGCTACTCCTCAGGACCGGGATGCGCGCTTCCAGTTGCGGGTTGTGCTGATCCGGGTTGCCATCGAGGTTCTCGATGTTAAAGGTGGCAATTCTGATCATCTTGGTTCCTTCCAAAGTTGGTGGGTGTAGCGCAGCGGTAGGAGCCTACTTTGTGGGTCTGTTTTTCAATCGATCGAGCAACGCTGGCGGCCCTGCAGTGTGGTGCACAGCGGCATCGGGGGTGAGCATAACCGTTAGCGGTGAGTCTGTAACCTGCCACTGCCCCTTGAGGTGATTGTCTGGCGTGCTGCCGGTGAAACCGACGAAGCTGTAGCGGCCGTAGTGGGGCAGCTTGCGGGCTAGACCGGCCAGTGCCTTGCTATTGTCGCTGGCAACCCAGCCGATCGTGCCGCCTTGCGGAGTGGCGCAGGCCAGCGCAAGGCTGCTGCCGGCGCGGGGCAGGCGCTCTGACTGCAGCCGGATTGTGTTATCGCTGAGCTGCGCCTGTCCCGCTGGCAGCAGCGCCTTGAGCTGTGGCAGGAAGCGGTTGTGCCAGCCCAGCAGCCAGACAGGGCGATCCTTAGGCAGAGTGGTGAGTTGCTCGTCAGCAATGATCTCGATGTCGGGATAGCCCGCTGCCCACTGCTGTGCGAGCTGCCGGTAGGCAGATTTGACGACTGCGGGGCGTTGGCAGGAAGCACGATCAGAGCCTCCTCACTGCCGAACAGTTTGCTCAGGGTCTGTGGTGCCTCACCGGGTAGGATCTGGCGAAACAGGTCATACCAGGGATCCAGGTCGACCTGCACCGGTGGTTGCCTGAGCTTGAGCTCAAATGCTTGCTCACGCTGTTTCATCAGCAGCCGGGTGCGGCGTGAGCCGCCGTCGGCAAAATGGGTCAGGATAGGTGCCTCTAGGATGAAGAGCGGCTCTGGCTGGGTCTGGACAACCTTCCCCTGGAGAAGGTAGCTACCGTTCTTCTGAGAGCTGAGCTGTAGATCGCGCAGCTCAAGCCGCGGGGCACCGGTACGGCCGGTCCACTGCTCGAAAAACTCCCCCAGATCCCGCTTGCTGACACTCTCAAAGGCCTGTTTTAGCTCTTGGTATCCGGCCTGTTTAAAGCGGTTGTCGGTATAGAAGCGGCGCAGCCCTTCGATGAAGGAGTGGTCACCCAGGCTGCGTCGCAGCATGTGAAACAGCATCAGGCTCTTGTCGTAGCCGACCGCTTGGCTTGCCCCAGAGTGGCGGGAGCGGAACTGGCTGAGCGGGAAGTCGTTGCCGGAACGCACAAAGTCGGCATAGCGCAGCAGCCCCGCGCGGCGGTATTCGGCCCCTTTGCCGTGCAGCTCCTTGAGGGCGTGGTCGGCCAGATAGCTGGTTAGCCCTCGCTCCAGTTGCCGCCGGCATACTCCACATAGACGCCTTGCCCCACCAGTTGTGTAGGATCTCGTGGGGGTAGGAGGTGTGGATGATGAACGGCAGACGGATTACCCGCGGCCCAAGCAGGGTGAACGACGGCATGCCGTAGCCGCTCTCCCAGAAGTTCTCCACCAGGGCGAACTTGCGGTAGGGGTAGGGGCCGAGTAGCTCACTGTAGAGCGCCAGATAGCGATGCGTCGCCTCGAGATAGCGCTGTGCTAGCGCCGCGTTGGGCTGGCGCAGATAGACTTGGGCCTCAACACCCTGCGACTGCTCTCGGTAGAGCTGGAAAGGGGCGGCGATCAGGTAGATGTCGTCTTGCGGTTGGCTGGCCTGCCAGCGGATCTGCCTCTCTGCGTTGGTCTCAGGCCCGTCGCCCTGGCTCACCGCCAGCCAGCCGTCGGGCAGCTCCACCTGGAGGGAAAAGGTCTGCAGTTGATCGCCAAACAGTGGATACCAGGCGACCCCGTTGTCGAGGAAGACTCCGTCCTCGGAGATGGTGCCGCGCATCTGCTGGCGGGAACGCCCTGGGCTCTCCTGCAGCTGGCTGAAGTCGTGCACGATCTTCCCCGAATATTTGAGGGTGAAACGGCGCTGTTTCTCCGGCAGGCTGACCCGGTAGTGGGTCAGCGGCAGCTCGCCCTCTTGGCTGCTGAGCTGGGAGAGTGTCGCGCCGGGGGTTAGAATCTCCACCTGCAACGCCCCATGCAGGATGAATTCGGCGGCGAGCCTGCGGGCAGGGTGATCTGGTCTCTGACCTGCAGGCTGCCGCTTGCCGGATCGAGTTGGATCTCTATCTGATGGTCGATGATAGCGGCCTCAACCCAGCTGGCCGAGAACAGCAAGATAAGCAGGGAACAGAGATGTTTTTTCAAGGTCGGAGAGCCCATGTGGTGAGTCAGGCTTGGAAGATTACCGCGAAACTAAAGGGTTGCAACAGTCGAAGGACAAATGATGTTTATGAAGATGGTGAGAGTGCTGGTGTTCGGTTTGATAGTGATGAGCACTGCTTTGCAGGCACAGGAGAGCAGTGAGAGCGATCAGACAACCAGCGCCGGTGTGCTCGATCTGGCCGCTCTGGATGATATGACGGGGTTGCTGGAGAAGCTGCGGGATCGGCGCGTGGTGTTGGTCGGCGAGACCCACGACCGCTACGATCACCATCTGGCACAGCTGGAGGTGATCAAGGGGATGTATGCGCAGAACCCCGATATGGCGATCGGCCTGGAGTTTTTCCAGCAGCCGTTCCAGGCGGTGCTGGATCGTTTCATCGCTGGCGAGATTGACGAGCAGGGCCTGGTGCGGGAGAGCGAGTATTTTGAACGCTGGCGCTACGACTACCGCCTCTACCGACCAATCTTCCAGTTCGCGCGGGAGAAGGGCATCCCGCTGATCGCGCTCAATCTGGAGGCTGAGCTGACCGGCAAGGTCTCCAAAGGCGGCATAGAGAGCCTGAGCGAGGTGGATCGTAGCCGGATTCCACAGCAGATCGACCGCAGCGACGATGCTTACAAGGCTCGCCTGAATGAGATATTCCAGCATCACGCCCATCCCGAAAAGCGCAACTTCGACCACTTCTATGAGGTGCAGCTGTTGTGGGATGAGGGCATGGCCGAGTGCGCAGCTCGCTGGCTCAACGCGCATCCTGGCAGCCGCATGGTGGTGCTGGCGGGGGCCGGGCATATCATCTACGGCTCAGGCATCCCGAATCGTCTGAAGCGACGCATCGACGGCGATTTGGCGCTGGTGCTGCCGCTGGGTGAGGCGGGCGTCGATCCCACAATGGGCGACTACATGCTGGTGACCCGCAAGCAGACCCTTGCCGCGCAGTGGTCTGCTGGGTGTCTATCTTGATACCGAGGAGTCACCGGTCAGGATCAGCGGCTTCTCTGATGGCAGCGGCGCAGAGGCGGCGGGTGTGCAAGAGGACGACCGGCTGCTCAGTGTCGCCGGACAGCCGGTGGCGAGCTATGCCGATATCCGCTTTGTGCTGATGGAGCACAGCCCGGGAGAGCGGGTGCAGGTCGAGATTCAGCGGGACAATTTTTTTACCGGCACGATGACCCACTCATTGGAAGTGGAGTTGCATTGAGCCAGGAAGTCTGCCGATCTGGCGCTGTGCTATGCTGCGCCGCTTTATCGGCACGACCCTTTTATCCATGAAGCGACCTGAACTACTCTCCCCGGCGGGGACCATCAAGAACCAGCGCTACGCCTTCGCCTATGGCGCTGATGCGGTTTACGCTGGCCTGCCGCGCTACAGCCTGCGGGTGCGCAACAACGACTTCCGCCCGGAGAATCTGCAGATCGGCATCGACGAGGCTCACGCGTTGGGCAAGCAGTTCTTTCTCGCCGCCAATATCATGCCTCACGGCGCCAAGCTGAAGACCTTCATCGACGACATGGAACCGGTGGTGGCGATGGGGCCAGATGCGCTGATCATGTCCGACCCCGGCTTGATCCTGCTGGTGCGCGAGCGCTGGCCAGAGATGCCGATCCACCTCTCGGTGCAGGCCAACACCATGAATGCAGCGGCGGTGCGCTTCTGGCAGCAGCAGGGGCTGAGCCGGGTGATCCTCTCCCGGGAGCTGTCGCTGGAGGATGTGGCGGAGATCCGCCAGGCGTGCCCCGAGATGGAAATCGAGGTCTTCGTGCATGGCGCGCTCTGCATCGCCTACTCTGGGCGCTGTCTGCTTTCCGGCTACTTCAACCACCGCGATGCCAACCAGGGCACCTGTACCAACGCCTGTCGCTGGGAGTATGGGGTGGGCCAGCCGGTGGCCGCGCCGAGCCTCTCCGATACTAGCCAGCCGCGTCACCCGTCGGCGGATGGCATCTACTATCTGGAGGAGCCGGGCCGCCCCGGCGAGCTGATGCCGGTGTTCGAGGATGAACACGGCACCTACATCATGAACTCCAGGGATCTGCGTGCGGTGGAGCACGTGCAGCGGCTGGTGGAGATCGGTATCGACTGCCTGAAGATCGAGGGGCGCACCAAGTCCCACTACTACACCGCCCGCACTACCCAAGTCTACCGTCAGGCGATCGATGACGCCGTCGCTGGCCGCCCATTCCGCCCTGAGCTGATGGCCGATCTGGAGAGTCTCGCCAACCGTGGCTACACTGACGGCTTCTACCAGCGCCATGAGAGCCAGGAGCTGCAGAACTACCGCTTCGGCAGCTCCCAGACAACGCGCCAGCAGTTTGTCGCCGAGGTGATCGGAGGGGCGACTGATGGTTGGGTCGAGCTCGACATCAAAAATAAACTGCGACTGGGGGATGAGGTGGAGTTGCTCACCCCGCAGGGTAACCAGCGGTTTCGACTCGAGGAGATGACCGACCTGGATGGTGGGCCGATGCAGGAAGCGCCGGGGGGTGGTTACAAGGTGCGGGTACAGCTGCCGCTGGAGGCGGGGCAGGGGGCCGAGCTGGGCCTGCTCTGCCGGTTTCTCGATCAGGAGAGCCGTGCATGAAGATTGGCCTGAGAGTCGAGGTGGCGACCCTGCAGGGCGCGCTGGAGGGTGTGCCACGCCTGCTTAAGTTATTCGATGAGTATCAGCTGCGAGCCAGTTTCTTTTTCTCACTGGGCGCCGACCGTGCGAGTGTTGGAGGGGGTCGGTGGTTCAACCCGCAACAATGGGGGTATCGGCGACGTACCTCCCCGCTCGACCTGCCCAAGGTCGGTTTGGCCCGGCTGTTTACGTCCCCGCCGGTGATTGCCAACAGGGCAGCGGATCTGATCCGTTCTGTCTCTGCGGCGGGGCATGAGGTGGGTATCGCCTGTGATGACCGCTTGGCGTGGCTGGCGGATGCCGCCGATGCGGATGCTGGCTGGACCCGGCAGCAGATGGATCGTGCCGCCAAGGTGTTGCGAGACATCACGGGTGAGGCGGCACAGATCAGCGCCGCGCCGGGCTGGCAGCTCAATCCCCATCTGCTGGCGTGGCAAGCCGGGCAGGGCTTGCGCTTTGCCAGTGACACGCGGGGCCGCTCGGCCTTCCTGCCGGTGCTGCAGGGGGTGGAGAGCGGGGTTGTGCAGCTGCCCACCACCCTGCCGACCGCCGATGAGTTGATTGGCCAGCCCGGCATCAGTCTGGATAATCTGCACGAGTTCATCTTCTCCGAGAGTCGTCACCTGCTGCCCAATGGGCACATCTATTCGTTGCGGGCCGAGTGCGAGGGGCTGAGCCAGCTGTCGCTGATGGAGAAGCTGCTGGTGATGTGGAAAGGCTCTAGTGATGAACCCCTGACGCTGGGGGAGCTCTATGATGCCCTCGATCGGGAAAAGCTGCCGCGCCATCAGGTCGGCTGGGGTGAGGTGACGGGGCGGCCCGGCTATCTGGCGATGCAGAGTCTGCCGCTGGAGTGATCTCGAAATGGGCCTGTAGGAGCGCCGCTAGCGGCGCGATGCTGGGGGTGCCAGCGGATGCTTGCTTCGCACTGCAAGCAGTGCTCCTACGCTTTGATCAGGTGGCGGACCTGTTCCCACAAGTCAGGGAAGCGCTGCCGGATCGCCTCGGCTCGGGCCAGCTCCATGTCGGCATAGTCGAAGCCGGGGGAGACCGCCTCGCTGATCAGGGCGAACTCGCCATCGATCAACTCCGATGCTTTCCAGCAACCACCTTCGACGATTAGCTGCGGTGTTTGACCAGCGCTGACCTCTGTACCCATGATTCGCTGCTCAAGCCGGCCATCCGGCTGGATGAGGGTGTAGCGCAGAGGTGCACCGGCGTGGAAGTAGTGGAGGATGTTGGAGCGATTGCGGTGCAGATGCCCGACAGGGGCGTCGTCGGTGAGCAGGTAGTAGATTGAAGTGAGACGGTGGCGCGGGCCGTTGGGGGTCTGGATCTCACCGGCTGACTGGTAGCTGCGGCGGAAGTAACCACCCTCCAGATGAGGCTCCAGACCGAGGGCGTCGATGATCTCCTGTTTTTTCACGCTGGTCCTGGCTCTGGGGGTCCGGCGAGTCAGATTTTCTCGTCCTCTTCTGGACGACTGAACTGCTCCTCCATCTTCTCTTCGATTAGCTCGCGCAGGCGCTGTTCCAGATTTGTGTCGAGCTCTTCGTGGAGGATGCGTCGCGCCTCTTCCAGCGCCATGTCGATCGACTCGTCGATGGCATTCTGCACAATCGGGCGCAACTCCCGGATCAGCTGTGATGTGACTCCCTCGCGAATGATAGCGACCAGGGTGGGGTTGCCGGGCAGCCCCAGCGGCCCCGCCTCTTCGGCGGCGGTAGCTTTCTGCTCCAGCCGGGGCGGCTCGGTGGGGAGTGTCTCCGGCTCCACCACATCGCTCAGCAGGGGAATATCCTGGTTCTGGTCGTTCATAAGTCGATATTATGGGTGTTCATGGGGTAGCCCCGATCGCGGTAGAAGCGAAATCGCTCCCGGCCACTGCGTTTTACTTCGGGTTCGCGGTCGATCAGCTCGGCAACCCGTGAAAAGCGGCTGAAGAAGTTGGGCACCTCGGGTGCCAGGTTAATCAGCACATCCTGCTCTTCGCCGGCATCGCCGCTGCTGCCGATGATTACCGGCGTGGTGGTGGCATCGGCGCTGCCGAGCAGGCCGTGGGGGATGAAGCTGCCTTGGCGGAAGGTCCAAAGCAGGCGTTCCATGTGGCGTGCCTCGTCGGCTGAAACGGTGTGGATAAAAACCCGGCGCCCCTGATGGTAGATCTTCTCGGTTAGCCGGCAGGCGAGGCTGTAGCGGTTGATGCGCGCCTTGTCGTCGAGGATGTAGAAGTCAACCTGGGTCATGGGCGTGGCCGGATTGGGCAATGCTGCTGTTGTCAGTCACTCAGTTTACACCGGTTGAGCAGAAACTGGCTCAACAGGGGGACCGGGCGACCGGTGGCGCCTTTTTTGGCGCCGCTCAGCCAGGCAGTTCCGGCGATGTCGAGGTGGGCCCACTTGAGTTTTTTGGTGAAGCGCGAGAGAAAGCAGGCGGCGGTGATGGTGCCCGCCTCTTTTCCGCCGATATTGGCCATGTCGGCAAAGTTGCTGTCGAGCTGTGGCTGGTAGTCGTCCCACAGTGGCAGCCGCCAAGCGCGGTCACCGCTATGGGTGCCGGCGGCCAGCACCTCGTCGGCCAGGGCATCGTTGTTGGCCAGCAGTCCTGAGGTGTGTTTGCCCAGGGCAACGATGCAGGCGCCGGTGAGGGTGGCGATGTCGATAATCACCGCCGGCTTGAAGCGTTCGCAGTAAGTGAGGGCGTCGCACAGGATCAGTCTTCCCTCAGCGTCGGTATTGAGCACCTCGATGGTCTGGCCCGACATGCTGGTGACGATGTCGCCGGGTTTGTTGGCGTCGCCGTCGGGCAGGTTCTCGGAGGCCGGCACCACGCCGATTACGTTCAGCGGCAGCTCCATCTCAGCACAGGCTTGCAGGGTGCCGATGACGCTGGCGCCGCCGCACATGTCGTACTTCATCTCATCCATCGCGGCGGCAGGCTTGAGGGAGATGCCGCCGGCGTCGAAGGTGAGCCCTTTGCCGACCAGCACCACCGGCTTGCTGCCGCTCTTGCCGCCCTTATATTCGATGATGATCAGCTTGGCTGGCTGGCGGCTGCCGCGGCTGACCGAGAGCAGCGCTCCCATGCCGAGCGCTTCCATGCGTTTCTCTTCGAGGATCTGCACCTTCAGCTTGGTATTGCCGCGCCCCAGTTTTTGGGCCTGCGCGGCGAGGTGGCTGGGGGTGCAGATGTTGCCGGGGAGGTTCGCCAGATCTTTGGCAAGGGTCATGCCGTTGGCGATGGCTTGGCCGTGGGCCAGGGCCCGCTGGGCTTTTTTGGTGTAGCGCCGGTCGTTGAGGAAGAGGGTGAGGCGTTTCAGCGGGCGGGGGTTCTTTTTGGCGTCGCTTTTGAGTTGGTCGAAGTGGTAGAGGGCCTCCTCTGCAGCGATCACCCCATCGCGCACCGCCTGGTAGAGCGAGGCGTCGTTGAGTGTCAGGTCGCTCAGGCAGCAGATGGCGTTGCTGGCCTGTCCCTTGTCGAGGGTTTTGACCACACCGCTGATCGTCTTGCGGTAGGCCTTCAGGTCGAACTCCCGAGCCTTGCCGAGTCCCACCAACAGCAGACGCTCCGCTTGGATACCGGGTACATCAAACAGCATCAGTTGCTGGCTGGCGTCGCCATCCATCTCGCCCCGTTTCAGCAGCTGGCTGAGATAGCCTTTGCTGGCTTTGTCGATCAGCTTCGCCGGTGGGGTGAGTTGGCGCCGTGAGTGCACCCCGATCACCAGGCAGGCGGTACGCTGTTTGGTGGGGTCTCCCGATTTAATGCTGTATTCCATTCGGATCAGGCCTCTATTTGTTCGTCTTCTGCTCATATCCTGCGGAGGAATCCGGTAGGATAGGCGGCTTGGGGAGCCTCTGGTCTACCCCCTTGAGCATATTGCCCGCGGGGCCAATCCCGGAAAGCCAATATGACGCGTAGTCTACCGAATCATTACCGTTTTACCATCGCCCTGTGATTTCCCGAATCGACCGCTATCTGCTGCTGGAGGTGTTCAAGGCGCTGTTTGCGATCCTGCTGGTGCTGCTGTTGATTATGCTCAGCCAGAGTTTTGTCGCCTTTCTCAAGCAGGTGGCAGTGGGCGAGTTTAATCAGGATGTGGTGTTTAAGCTGCTCGGTCTGCAGATGGTGCGTTTTCAGGCACGGCTGATTCCACCGGCCTTTTTCTTTGCTGTGCTCTATGCGGTGGGACGCATGCATCGGGATAGCGAGATGATCGCGCTGCAGGCCTGCGGTGTGGGTGGCTGGCGGGTGTTTCGACCGATCCTGATGGCGGCGGTGCCGATGGCGCTGCTGGTGGCTTGGTTGTCGATGGTGGTGGAACCTTGGGGGACTCGTCTGAAGGCGGAGATTATTGCGGCCCAAAAAGGGCAGACGAGCGCCCTGGCGGGGGTCTCTCCGGGGCGTTTCAATGAGTACAGTCGTGGCAACCTGGTGTTCTATGTGGAGTCATTTTCTGCAGATGGTCGCCGCATGCACAAGATCTTTGCGCAGCACCGCCATAACGGCAATCTTGATGTGATCAGCGCGGCTGAAGGCTATCAACGGGTGGATCCAGAGAGCGGTTTCCGCTATCTGGTGCTGGAGAAGGGCTTTCGCTACCAGGGAGAGCCTGGGCAGGCCGATTACACCGTGAGTGAATTTGCCTCTTATGCTCTGCGTATCGGTGAGGCACCGCCGGCGGTGGGCGTCCGCTCCCGCAGCAGTCTGCCAACGCTGATGTTGCTGGCAGCAGATGAGATTCGTTTTCGTGCCGAATTCCAAAAGCGACTGGCGCCGGTGCTGGCGGTGTTGGTATTTACTCTACTGAGTCTGCCGCTGAGCCGTTCTCTGCCCAGGCAAGGTCCGTCCGGACGGATCCTGCTGGCATTTCTGATCTATGCGCTCTACCTGAGCCTGCAGGGAGCCTCACAAAACTGGATGGTGGATGGCAAGATCCCTAGCTGGCTCGGCATGTGGTGGGTGCACGTCTGCACCGCGCTGCTGGCGCTGGCACTGATGCTGCCGGAGCAGGTTTGGTATCGACGTTGGTGGCGGCGTCTCAGGGGACGTAAGACAGGATGAATCTGCTCGATCGCTACATCGGCCGTGCGGTCGCTTTCGGTATGCTGCTGACACTCAGCCTGGTGTTGGTGCTGATCGCCTTCTTCTCCTTGGTCAATGAGCTCGAGGAGGTGGGCAAGGGAGCCTATACCACCGCCATGGCGTTCAGCTATGTGGGGCTGATCCTGCCGCGTTTTGCCTATGAGGTATTTCCGGTTGCCACCCTGCTTGGCAGTCTGATCGGGTTGGGGTCACTGGCCAGCAGTTCTGAACTGGTCGCGATGCGGGCGGCTGGGGTATCAGTGTCGCGTATCGTCGGCTCGGTGCTGAAGACCGGTCTGGTGTTGCTGGTGGTGGTGGTGGCGGTGGGCGAGATGCTGGCACCGTTGAGCGAGCAACGAGCCCAGCGCATGAAGATGGAAGCGTTGTCGAGCCAGGTCGCGCTGCAGACGCGCTATGGTTTCTGGTCCCGGGATGGGGATACTTATATCAATATCCGCGCTTTTCTGCCAGATTCGAGTCTCGCTGATGTCTATATTTATGAGTACGACCCGGACCACTCGATGCGGCGCATCACCCATGCCAGACGGGCGGTGCTGATCGATGGAGAGTGGGAGTTGCAGGATCTGGCGCAGAGTGACTTCTGGGAGCAGAAGATCTTCAGCCGGAAGCTGGCGGGGCTGCGCTGGCCCGGGCTGTTGGAGCCGGAGTTGTTGGATGTGGTGACGGTGCAACCCCATATGCTGCCGGCCTGGGATCTCTGGGCCTATGTGGCGTTTCTCAAGCAGAACGGCCTGAGTGCGGCCCAGTATGAGGTGGCGTTCTGGAGCAAGCTGGTGGTGCCGCTAGTGACGCTGGTGATGCTGTTTCTCAGCATCCCGTTCGTGTTTGGCCCGCTGCGCAGTGTCGGGATTGGTCAGCGGGTTTTTACTGGCGCGGTGGTCGGTACGCTGTTCTTCATGTTTAACCGAGTCTTCACTTACCTTGGCGTAGTCTACGAGTTCAATGCCCTGTTTACCGCGGCCTTTCCCACGCTGTTGTTCCTGTTGGTGGCGCTGTTGTTTTTCCGCCGCGTCACCTGAGTCTGGCGTACTGGCTGTTTCTTTCATCCCTTCGTGCGAGTTGGTGCCCGGATAAAGAAAGTGCATCCCTAACCGATATAGGTTAGCAGGGTTGGAATGCATGTAAGGTCACCATCAGTTGATGCAACAACGACTAAATTCACTCTACAGATTGTTTCTCCTGATCCTGCTGGTTGCTGTGGTCAGCAGGCCGCATGCCGCGCCGGTAGATGATGTCATCTATATGGCGGAGGTGAACTATGCGGAGTGGGCGTTTGTCAGCAGCCAGATCAGTTGTGAACTGAAACATGAGATCCCTGGGTTTGGAGTTGCACGCTTTCTACAGATTGCCGGTGAGAAGTTCCATTTTTTGATCGACAGCTATCAGCCGGTTCCGAGAAAGGGGAGTGCAGAGATGTGGGAGATCTCCCCCAGCTGGGAGCCGGGCACGCCTGATCCTCTGGTGCAGACACTGCAGATTGAGCCTGGATTGAGACCGGTGCTACTACAGCGACAGCCAGCTTCCTGGTTGCTTGCATCCCTTGCAAAAGGGCAGATTGGCAGCATTGGTTTCACCGATTGGGATGATAAACGCAAGCAGGTGCAGCTACGGCTCTCACCGGTCAATTTTCAACGTCCCTATCTGGAGTTTCGCAAGTGCTTGAAGGCGTTGCCGGAGAAGGGGTTTGCTGACTATCGCTATAGCGAGGTTCGGTTTGCGTTTAACTTGCACGATCTGGATGCGTCCGCCAAGGCACTACTCAAGGAGCTGGCCGATTACCTTAATCGGGATGAGCGGGTGAAATCGGTGCGCATTGAAGGCCATGCCGATGATCAGGGGCGCAGAAAATATAATTTGAAGCTCTCTGAGCGTCGTGCCATGGCGGTCAAAGCCTATCTGGTCGAACAGGGGGTGGAGCAAGCAAGACTGGCAACCTTCCACTACGGGGAGTCCCGTCCTAAGGTCCGTAGCCGCAGCCAAAAGGCCCGCGCGAAAAACCGCCGGGTGGAGATTCTCCTGAGCAAATAGGGGCGCGGCAGGATAACCTTGCCGGACGGTTTGCATCTGCCGTGTGCTCAAGCACAATGCTCCCTTTTCTGGGAGGTTGGCATGGGGAGTCGGTTATTTTGGCTGTTTCCTGCGCAGTCGCGTTATCTGCCGGGACATCGCTGGATCAATATCACGCTGCGTACCCTGCATCTGGTTGGCATTGCCGGTATCGGCGGTGGCTTTTTCTATGCTGCCGAGGGGGATCTATGGAAATCCTTTCTCTGGCTGACCCTGGTCAGCGGCCTGTTGCTCAGTCTGCTCTTCATCTATGCCAACGGCATCTGGCTGCTGCAGTTGCGTGGTCATGTGATCATGCTGAAGCTGTTGTTGCTCTATGGGGCGACGCTCTGGCCTGAGTGGGCACCCTGGCTGGTGGTCCTGGTTGTGATTCTGTCAGGTTGGATCTCCCATGCGACTGGCGATGTTCGCTACTATTCCCTGTTCCATCGCAGACGCCTGGAACGGCTGGACCCTGACGAGTGAGGTTCGCCGACCTTTGCCTGTGTAACCCGGCCCCCTCAGGATTACTGGATGCGGAAGAATCCGATCCGCTGCTGCATATCCAGGGCCTTCTGCTTCATGGCGGCAGAGGCGCTGGATGTCTGTTCCGCTAGCGAGGCGTTCTGTTGGGTCATGGCGTCCATGTTGGTGACAGCATGGTTAATCTGATCGATTCCCGATGCCTGTTGCTGGCTGGCGGCGGCGATCTCCGCAATGATGTCGCCAACCTTTTTTACCCCGCCAAGGATATCTTCCAGCGTGGAGCCTGAGCGGTTTACCAGTTCAGAACCACTCTGTACTTTTTCGACTGAATCTTGGATCAGCGTCTTGATCTCCTTTGCCGCGGTAGCAGAGCGGGAGGCAAGGTTGCGCACCTCCATAGCGACAACGGCAAATCCTCGGCCCTGTTCTCCAGCGCGGGCCGCCTCCACCGAGGCGTTGAGTGCCAGCAGGTTAGTCTGAAAGGCGATCTCGTCGATCACGCCGATAATCTCTGCAATGCGGTTGGAGGCGATGTTGATCTCCTGCATCGCCTGAATCGCCTCGCTGACAACCTTTCCTCCCTCTTCAGCGTGTTGCCGGGCGCTGGCAGCCAGCTGGTTGGCCTGTTGTGCATTGTTGGCGTTGTTGCGCACGGTGCTGGTGAGCTCCTCCATGCTGGAGGCGGTCTCTTCCAGGGAGGAGGCCTGCTGTTCGGTGCGGCTCGAAAGTGCCGAGTTGTCACGGGTGATATCAGCCGACTGCGCGGCGATCATGTCGGTGGAGGTGTGGAGTTCCCTGATCACCTGTTGCAGATTGTCCAGGGTCTGGTTTACGTCCTCTTTGACGGTGCCGAATGTGCCCTGGTATTCGCCGTTGATCGAGTGGGTGAGATCGCCCTTGGCCATCTTGCTCATTGCGAGCTCGATGTCGCTGAAAACGTTGGAGAGCTGCTCCATCAGTTTGTTGAAACCGGTGCCGAGTTGCAGCAGGAAACCGTTTTTGCCGGTCAGGTCGATGCGCTGCTGCAGATCGCCGCGACCGGCGGCCTCCACCAGGGCGTCGATCTGCTCTTCGACCAGGATTTGATCGGTTCGGTTCACCCACTGGGTGACCCGGCCGCGATATTCGCCCTGATCATCGTAGACTGGCGAGGCGATCAGGTGCAGCTTGTGGCCGGTGATTTCGGTGTCGTACTGCTGTTGAGTGTCGAGGCGGGATTGATAGGCCTTCACCAGGGCGGAGTCGGTAAACAGACTGCTGAGTGAGCTGCCGATCATCTGTCGATGGTCAAATTCAGGCACTTGCTCTTGCAGCTGAGGCGCCATGGTTTCAAATAGACTGATTGCGGCTTGATTGATGTAGATCAGCTTGTTCTGGTCATTGGAGACGGTGACCGGGCTGGAGACGTGGTCCAGCGCGTAGCGGATGCGCAGATTCTCCGCGGCGATCTGCTGCTCTTGTTCGATCCGCTTGCGCAGATCGGCCTGCATGGTATTGAGGGATTTGAGCAGAGCACCGGTCTCATCCTGCCGGCTGGTATCGATGCGGTTATCGAGATTGCCTTTGGCGATGCCGTTGGCGATCCCGACAGCGCGCATTAGTGGGCGGGTGATGTTGTTGGCAAGCAACCAGGCAAGTAGCGCTACCAAGATTACTACCAGCAGGCCGAGCAGCAGAAAGCTAAGTCGGCTCTCTTCGTAGATCGTGGTGGTCTCCTGCTGGGCCGTGTCGATCGCCTGGCGCTGGTGGGTGATCAGCTGCTCGATCGAGCTGTTGATGTGGTTCAGCAGGGGGGTCAGTTTGGAACGGATCAGGTAGGCATCGGAACGCCAGCGGTCACTGCCGTGGAGTTCCACCAGTTGCTCCAGGTTTTTCAGGAACATTGGCAGACTAGCGCTGAAGTTTGCGTAGGCTTCCTCCTGCTCAAAATTGAGCAGATCTCCTGCCTCAGCGAGGGCCTCGGTCTGTTGGAGCACCCTTTCGGTATAGATCTTCAGGTTATCGAGGGCGGACGAGGTGCGGAACGCAAGATAGAGGCGCAGTTCGTTATTCAGGTTGGCCCAGCTGAATCTGAGGGCATTGATTTCGGCCAGGAATGCCTTGCGCTCTTCGCTGGCATCCTCCGACTCTTCGGCAAGGATCATCTGGCCGAGTTGCTGGATCATTTCACGAAATATGGGGTTGATGTGTTCGCTGGCGTAGGCGATGGCCGGGATGTTTTCGTTATCACTCTGGGCCAGGGTGAGCATTCTTTCGCGAAACCCTTTGAATTTGACGATATCCGATGTGATCGCAGCGACCAGCTGGATGCTGGCTGGGTCGTTCTGGATGGCCGGAAGCTTTCGCAGTGCCTGCAATAACTCAGTGACCTTGGTCAGCCCCTCCTGATAGGCGGCCTTGTGTTGGGGCTCTTTGCTCAGCAGGTAGAAGCCTAGAGCTGAGCTGGTGCGCTGCAGGCTGGTGGCGATCTCCATCGAGCGTAGCACGGCGGGCTGGGCATGGTTGACTACCTGGTTGACCTGATCGTGCACGCCCGAAAGGCTGCTGATCGCACTGCTTCCCTGGATTACCAGAACGATAAGGACAAGGCCAAAGGCACTGAAGAGTTTGTGTCGAATGGAGAGGTTGTTGATCACCATTAACATGGTTTTCCCCGCAGTGTTATCACCGCCAGACTCCATGCGGTTTGAGTATATAAGAATGACGCTCTTGCCGTGTATCGACTCCCCTTGATGATTCTTTAATTGGCGTTTTTTGGTTTTTTTGCTTGGGCTGGAGAAGGTGGGCGTTGGATGGTCGGTGCGGTGTCAGGTGTTTTCCTGGCGTCCATAGAGCGAGTAGTAGAGGCCGTCGTTCGCGATAAGCTCCTCGTGGCGGCCCTGTTCTACGATGCATCCATCTTCGAATACCAGTACCCGGTCGGCCTGGCGAACCGCACTCAGACGGTGGGCGATGATGATGGTGGTGCGGCCCTGTAGAAATGCCTGCAGAGCAGCGTGCAACTTGCCCTCGGTGGTGGTATCCAGTGCCGAGGTCGCCTCGTCGAGGATCACCACCTTAGGGTCGCTGAGCACCATGCGGGCGATCGCCAAGCGCTGGCGCTGGCCGCCGGAGAGGCGCACCCCGAAGCGGCCAATCAGGGTGTCGAGCCCCTCATGCATGGCAGCGATGGTCTGATCCAGCTGGGCTACCTTGAGGGCCTGCCAGAGTGCTGGGTCCGATATCTCCCTGCCCAGGGTCAGGTTGAGTCGCACGCTGTCGTTAAGCAGCGCCGGGTGTTGCAGCACGGTGGCGACATTGTCGCGCACCCGATCCATACCAATCTGCTCGACGGGTATGCCGTCAAATAGGATCTGGCCGGAAGAGCTGGGATAGAGCCCGAGCAGGATCTGCACCAGGGTGGTCTTGCCGCCACCACTGGCGCCGACGAAGGCGACCTTCTCACCGGCAGCGATCTTCAGCGAGACATCATGCAGCACCTGTGGGCCATCACCGTAGGCAAAGCCGATTTGTTGAAGTTCCACCGAGACGGTTTGCTTGCCTGTGAACGGATCTTGCTGGTGGGGGAAGCGGGGTTCAAGTTCGACCTGTAACAGGCGATTGATCCGGGTCAGCGCCGCCTGGGCGCTCTGGAAGGCGTATTGCACACTCAATACCTCCTGCACCGGTCCCATCATGAACCAGAGATAGGCGAACACTGCCAGCATCTGGCCGATGCTGAGATCGGAGTAGAGCACCATCAACATGCTCAGGGCGCGAAAAACGTCGAAGCCAAACAGGAAGATGACGAAGGAGAGTCGCCCGGCGGCGTCGCTTTTCCAAGTGAAGGCCGCTGAGTGGTGGCGGATCTGGTCGGCCTTATCGATGATGCGCTGGATGTAGTGGTGCTCGCGGTTGCTGGCGCGGATCTCCTGAATTGCATCGAGGGTCTCCTGGAGTGATTCCTGGAACAGCTGGTAGGCGGAGTTCTCCTGCTTCTTCAGCCGCTTCACTTTGTGCGCGAACAGGGTGGTGAACCAGATCACCAGGGGGTTGAGTAACAGGATAAACAGCGCCAGCTGCCAGTTCATCCAGAGCAGCACCACCGCGGTGCCGAGGATGCTTAGCACCGCCACCAGAAATTTGCTGGTGGTGATGCTGACAAAGTTGTCTACCGCATCCAGATCGGTCACCAGATGCGAGGCGACGGTGCCGCTGCCCAGGGTTTCGTAGGCAGACATGGAGATGCGCTCCAGCCGGCAGAGCAGATCGCGGCGGATATGGAACACCACATCCTTGGCGATACAGGTAAACTGGCGAGTCTGCCAGACTCCCAACAGCAGGGCGATCAGCCGCAGCAGGATGGTCAGCAGCAGAACGGCGCCGATGTAGAGGAACGGCCCATGCCATGCGCTGGGGAAGAGCTGATCCATGATTGCCACTGCCCGGCCGGGCTGGTCTAGCAGTACCTCATCCACCAGCAGCGGGATCAGCAGCGGAATTGGCACCGCGACGATTGCGCCAAGGATGGCGATCAGATTGGCGGCCAGCAGCTCACGCCGGTGGCGAAGCACCATGCTCGTCAGTTCATTCCAGCTGTAGTCGTTACTGCGTAACCGGGGCGGCATGGACATCCGGGATCAATCTTCGTAACAGCGCTGATAGGCCTTCAGTTGCCGCAATACGGCAATGCGGCGGCGCGCTTGCAGAATCCGTTCGTGTTCCTGGTATTCGACATGAGCGGAGTAGGGTAGATAGGCGTAGAGCGCAGGATGGAAGATGCTGCCACCCAGCAGTGAGCCACCATGTAGCGGATCTTCGTAGAACTTTGGCTTGTAGGAGTAGGTGTGGGGCTCGAACAGAGCGATCTCCCGGTCGAGATCGGTGCAGCTGAGTTGTTCGTCCCCTGGCCTGAAGATGAAACCCTCAGGACGGTAGTAGTAGCCTGGCTTACTCTCCTCGGCCAGCAGGGGCGAGAGGTTAAGCAGTAGCAGCAGGACGATCGGTTGTAGCCTGACTCTCATGGTGGGTGTCCCAGGGTGGTTTCAGCTAAACTTGTGTCGCCTGCTCCTGTCAACAGCCTGTTGCCTGTGGGAGAAGAGTCCAACCAAGTGGCAGTCTGGGGCGCAGCTGTCGGATTAGTGGAGCACTGATTCGTTGAAGTCGTAGCTCAGATTGTTTTCCGGGCGCTGCACAAAGTTGCCCTTGGACAAAGTCCGCATCGCTGCTCCAGAGCTGCGCGATACTACGTGGATCTTCCACCTGTGGAGCGATTACTTTTATCTTCAGTTCGTGCGCCAGGCTGATCAACTCCTTGAGATTCTCGGCTGAGCCGTCGAGCATGCGGCGGTCGAGTTTGATATAGCGGATGTTGACGTGCTTCATCACTCGCTGACAATCCGGGGTGCCACGCACACCAGTCAGCAATACGCTGATGCCCATCTTGGCCAGGGTATCGATGCAAATCTGGGCGGGTTTGATATTCTGCACCACTGCTGAAACAGGGAATTCAAAGGTCAGATCCCCTTCATGCAGATTGCCGATGCGGTGCTGATCCTGCAGCCATGCCATCCGCTCCATATTTGTCATCAGCTCCACCGATTGCGAGACAAACAGGTGGATAGCCATATTTTTGCGGCGGTGTTCGTGAATCATCCCCAGCGCCTGCTGGGTGGTCCAGTGGTCGAGTTTGCTGATCACCCCTATGCGTTCCGCAGTGGGAATGAATGCGGCGGCGGTAAGCAGCTCACCATCGGGGGCCTGCAGACGGATCAACGTCTGGTAGTGGGGCGCGGCGCTGCCCTGCAGTGCCACCATGGGTTGATAGTAGACCTGGAAATAGCGATTCTTCATCGCCTCCTGGATGAGAACGGCGATTGAGTCGTTCTTGTCCTGGGCGTCCAGTTCAGATTTGGAGGGGGTGTAGAGATGGACCTGATTGCCCCCCTTTTTGAGCGCCTTCCGGCTGGCCCCCAACGCCCTGGAGATGATGGTTTCTGGGTCCATTTTAAAATTGTTGATGGGACAGATGCCAGTGCTCAGGGTGACCCCGAGCGATTTGTTGTCGACCTCGATGATCTGCTCTTCGACCTTGCGGCCGAGCTGTTCGGCCAGTTGCTTCAGCTCGTCTATCGAAGAGCGACTGGCCACCAGAGCGAGGCTGGCATCGCCGAAACGGGCCAGCACATCGTGGGGTTGCAGCTCAATGGAGATGGTTTTTCCAGTGTCTGTAAGCACCGCATCCATGCCGCCGATGCCGACGGCGTCGAGGATCTCTTCTGGAGAATCGATCTCGAGATAGAAGGCCGCCGGCACCTCGTTCGAATCTTTTCCTGAGGATTGCAGCGCGGCGATACGTTCAAAAAGATATGAGCGCGAGTAGAGATCGGTGGCAATGTCGCGGCGGCTGGGGGTGCCGCTTTTGCGCAGGATCGCACGTGCCCGCTTGATGCGGTTTCGCACGGTAGAGATGAGGTGTTTGGGGCCGATCGGCTTGGCAAGAAAATCTTCGCCGCCAAAGCTCAGCGCCATCAGTTGTTTATCCAGATCCTGCTCACCGGAGAGGAACACGATAGGGGTGTCGACATACTCCGGTTGTTCACGGATCACAGTGGTCAACTCGGTGCCGCTGGCGCCGGGCATGTAGAGATCCATCAAGATCAGGTCCGGCTTGAAGGTCTGCAGTGCCTCCATGACCCGCAGTGGATCGGTGACGGCGTGGGTTTCAAAGCCCGCTTTTCTGAGGATGGCAACAGCGAAGTCGGCCTGTGCCGGATCGTCATCGACAATCATCACGCGGTCGGCGTTGCTCCGTTTGGGAGCGGCCAATTGCTGCATGCGGTTGGCCACCGCAAGGGGTTCTACCGGGGTCGACCAGAACGCGCTGGCTTCAGTGCGCATCGCCTTGAGGCGGGTCTGCAGGTCACTCGATTCTGCAATAAACGCTACCGGCAGCTGGCGGGAGCCGTCCTCCTGCTTCCACAGGCCGCCACTTTTGGTCTCCGGGTAGAGCTCGTCGAGCCAGTCGATGTGACTGATCAGGACGCAAGGTTCGTGGCGATGGTAGCGCTCGATGGCGCTTCTGGCGTCGATCAGGGACTGCACATTGAACTGGTGACTAGTCAGTGCTTTCTCCAGGCCAGGGACCAAGTTGCTGTCGATCCCAAGAAGATAGGCTTTCTGGGTATCGACCATCCGCTCCATCTCGTTTAATTCCGAGCTGCTGCTCAGGTCATGATTTTGTGAAAGATCACATGCCTGCAGCGCAGCTTGTTTGAATGCGTGGATCAGCCCATCAAGTGCGACGATGTCGTCGTGATGAGGCTTGCTGTTGGTCTCGGCATACTCGCCAAGGTGGGTTTCCAGCGACTGGGCGCTCTGTTTTATCTGGCGTACACCAAACTTGCCGCCGGCTTCGGCCAGGGTATAGATGCGTTCACGCAGGTTGGCCAGGGTGCTGCTATCCCAGTCACTCTGCACCAGACGGTGCCAGTTTTCTAGGATCGCAGCGACTCGTCCCGGCACTTGGCGCAGGAAGGCTTGCAAAAGTTCGGCCTTGCGGGCTTTGACGGCAGCGTTATTGGCGATGGTCATGCAATAGCTTGTTTTCCGTTTGCGGAGTATGGTCATCCGCTCTGTTCCCTTGAGCCGTGGATGATAACCACTTGGTGCGTCAGGCGGAAGGGGGAGCATTGCAAAAATCGGTAACACAGTCTACCGGCTTCAGCCGGGGGGGAGGGTGAAATCCGTCAAAAAGTTGGGCTCAGATTTTTTGTTGCTCACGCAATACTTTGAGCTGAAACAGGGTGTTGCGCTCCTCCTCTTCCAACAGGTTTTCGATGTAGGCGATGGTGTTTTGGTAGCGGGGGATAATGTTGTAGCGCAGCGCATTGACGCGCCTCTGCGCCTTGCGCTGTTCGCTGATTAGCCGTCCCAGCGACAGCTCGGCCTCACCAAGGCGGGCGAGTAGCAGGGCCAGCTCGGCAAACTGCTTGCGGGTCTCGTCAAACGAGGGATCGGTGCCGAACAGGCCGACCGGATTGATCGGCCTGATTTCCCCGCTGACTGAAGGGTATTCGACACCGATGTTGCGACGCGGCAGGATCTTCAGCTCGATGCCTGCTTCCACACCAAGCGCTGCCTGGCGCAAAGCGCGTGCGCCCATGCGCAGCTGAGCCAGGCTAAGCCACTGGTAGGCCTGCTGTACCCGCCGCTGGGCGGAGCGTTTGATATCCCGGTAGTCACCGATCCGCTGATAGACCAGGCGTGTCAACAGCTCGCGCTTGCGCTCCAGCAGGCTGTGGCCCTCTTCCAACAGCCGCAGCCGCTGTTTCAGGTTTAACAGTGTGCTTTTGGTGGGTGGCACTTTGATCAGTGGCTGGTTCATACCGGGCTCCGATGGTACTTCGCCATCTCGGTCTCGCTGACCCGTGTGAGGGCCTCTTGGGGAAACATCGAGAGCAGCTCCCAGGCGAGGTTGAGGGTCTCGATGATGCTGCGGTCCTCCTCCTCACCCTGGCTGACAAAGCGCCGCTCGAAGGCATCGGCCAGCTCCAGATAGCGGCGATCGTGGGAGGAGAGCTCGTCGGCGCCGATGATCGAGGCCAGATTGCGGGTCTCCAGCGCCTTGGCGTAGAGGGCATAGAGTTGACTGGCCACATGAGGGTGGTCTTCGCGGGTGAACTCCTTGCCGACCCCGTCTTTCATCAGGCGTGACAGTGATGGCGAGATATGCACTGGTGGATAGATACCCTGGTTGTGCAGCTCGCGGCTGAGCACGATCTGCCCCTCGGTAATATAGCCGGTCAAGTCTGGGATCGGGTGGGTGATGTCGTCCGATGGCATGCTCAGGATCGGCACCAGGGTGATCGAGCCGTGACGCTCCTTGATGCGCCCAGAGCGCTCGTAGATCTCCGCTAGATCGGAGTAGAGATAGCCCGGATAGCCCTTGCGCGCCGGTACGTCGCCCTTGGCGGTGGCCACCTCGCGCAGCGCCTCGGCGTAGTGGGTCATGTCGGTCATCACCACCAGCACGTGACGGTCGAGATCGAAGGCCAGGTACTCGGCGGCGGTGAGCGCCATGCGCGGCAGGGTGAGGCGCTCCACCGGCGGATCGTCGGCCATGTTGACGAACATCACCACGTTGCCGAGCACTCCGGAAGAGGCGAACTCCTCCTGGAAAAAGCGTGCATCGCTGAATGAGACCCCCATCGCGGCGAAGACGATGGAGAAGCGGCTCTCCTCATCGGGCAGCCTGGCCTGGCGCACGATCTGCGCCGCCAGCCGGTTATGCGGCAGCCCGGAGGCGGAGAAGATCGGCAGCTTCTGCCCGCGCACCAGGGAGTTGAGCCCGTCGATGGTGGAGATGCCGGTCTGGATGAACTCCCGCGGATAGGTGCGCGCCGCCGGGTTGAAGACCGAGGCGTTGATGCCGCGGCGCAGCTCAGAGACGATCGCCGGGCGCTTGTCGCGGGGTTCGCCCAGGCCATTGAAGATGCGCCCGAGGATATCCGGTGAGAGGCTGATCTCCATCGGCTCGTCGAGAAAGCGCACCCAGGTGTTCTGCATATCGATATCGTCGGTGCCCTCGAAGACTTGGATCAGCACCTCATCCATCGAGCTACGGATTACCTGGCCGTTACGCCGACGGCCTTGGCGGTCGGTGATCTGAACTCGGTCGCCGAAGGCCACTTCCGGCACCCCGCTGACGCGTAGCAGCCCGCCTTGGGCGGAGGTGGTGGAACGGTATTCCTTGGCACTCATGGCGCGCTCTTCTCCCGTTGTGCGTATTCGGAACGGATCGCGCTGAAGGCCTCTAGCGCCTGCTGGCGGAATGCCATCAGCTCATCAATCTGCTGTGAATCGTAGAGCGCCTTGCAACGGCGTAGTCTGGAGAGCACCGGCATCTCTCTCAACTCCTCCACCGGTACGCCCAGTTCGATCAGTTCGGCGCCCTGGTCGTAGACGCTGAGGATCAGCTCGAGCAGCAGAAACTGTTTCTTTGGCGAGCAGAAGGTGTCCACCGGGTCGAGTGCGCTCTGCTGCAGCACCCCATCCTTGATCAGCGAGGCCCCCTCCAACACCCAGCGTTGGGCGGAGGAGAGCGCCTCCGGTCCGACCAGATTGACGATGCGTGACAGCTCCGCATCCCGCGCCAGAATCGCCAGCGCCTGGGCGCGGCGTTTCTGCCAGCCGCGGTCGACCTCTCGGTGCCACCACTCGGCGGCCACGCCACGTCGGCGGAGAAGCTGTCGACCCAGTCGATGGCCGGGTAGTGGCGGGCGTCAGCCAACTCCTTGGAGAGCGCCCAGAAGGTCTGGATGATCTCCTTGGTGTGGCTGGTGACAGGTTCGGAGAAGTCGCCGCCAGGAGGTGAGACGGTGCCGATTAGGGTCACCGAGCCCTGCCCGCAGTCGGCGGTTTCGACTTGTCCGGCGCGCTCATAAAAGGCCGCCAGGCGAGAGGCGAGATAGGCGGGGTAGCCCTCTTCCACCGGCATCTGAGCAAGCCGGCCCGCCACCTCGCGCAGCGCCTCGGCCCAGCGGCTGGTGGAGTCGGCCAGCAGCACCACGTCGTAGCCCATGTCGCGGTAGTACTCGGCGATGGTGATGCCGACATAGATCGATGCCTCGCGGGCCACCACCGGCATGTTGGAGGTATTGGCCACCAGCAGGGTGCGCTCCATCAGCGGCCGGCCGGAGTAGGGGTCCTGCAGCTTGGGGAAGCTGTCGAGCACATCGACCAGTTCGTTGCCGCGCTCGCCGCAGCCTACATAGATCACGATATCGGCATTCGACCAGCGCGCGATCTGTTGTTGTACCACCGTCTTGCCGGCGCCAAACGGGCCGGGCACCGCGCCTTTTCCGCCCTTGAGCAGGGGGAAGAAGGTGTCGAGGATGCGCTGACCGGTGATCAACGGCTCGGAGCCGTGCAGCCGTTGGGTGTAGGGACGGGGGCGGCGCACTGGCCAGCGGTGGTAGAGCTTGAGATGTTTGATCTCGCCACTCTCGGTGCGCAGCCGGGCAATGGTCTCTTCCAGAGTGTACTCCCCCTCCGGGGCGATCTCGATCAGCTTGCCGCTGACCTCCGGCGGCACCAGGATGCGGTGCTCCACCGTCTCGCTCTCCTGCACACTGCCGAGGCGGGTGCCGCCGCTGATCAGGTTGTTGGATTCGAGGTTTTTCTCCGGCGTGAAGCGCCAGCACCGCTCCCGATCGAGGGCGGGGGGGCTGATGCCGCGCGGGATCATATCGCCGGCCTGCAGGAAGATCTTCTCCAGCGGCCGCTGTACGCCATCGAAGATACTGCCTATCAGTCCTGGGCCAAGTTCCACCGAGAGTGGCTGGCCGAGCCGTTCGGCGGGTTCCCCCGGGCGCACCATCTCGGTCGATTCATAGACCTGTACGGTCGCCTCGTCACCCTGCAGGGCGATCACCTCGCCGTAGAGCTTCAACTTGCCGACCCGCACTTGCTCGCTGGCGCTGACCCCCGGCAGATGGATGGTGACGATCGGGCCGTTGATCTCTTTGATGTGGCCTGTGGTTGTCTGCTTCATCGTGGTTTCCGAGTCAGGGCCTGATGCCGCTGCTGGTCTGGGGCAGCAGGTTCTCTTCGATCACCTGATAGATCTTGCGTTGCAGGCGCTCCAGCCGGCCTTCAAAACTCTGGTCGAGGCGGATGCGGTTGTTGGGTGTGTGCAGACGCAGACCGCCCTGGATTCTGATCGGTTCTGACGCCAGCCGGAGCTGTTTGTCGGCGGTGGCGTTGTGGCTGAAGGTCTCCCAGATCGGCTGCAGCAGCCGATGGTCCTCCTCGTTGACCTCGACGATCAGTTCGTCGTGCTCGATCATCGTCGCCCCCCTGGCCAGCAAACGTCCCATCAGTTCCAGATAGAGCGGTTCCTCCTGGCGCAGTGCCTGGATGCGCTCCGGGATGCGTTGCAGCACTGTCTGCACCAGATTCCAGCGCAGATGGTCCATGCGGCTCTGCAGCTTCAGCTCATCCGCCTGCACTCTGCGCCGGTAGGCGCGCTCCGCCTGCGCCTTGGCCAGCAGGGTCTCCTTCTCTTCGCGCAGCTGCAGCCGATCGCTCGCCTCGCGCAGGATGTTGGCGCGGCCGTGCTCGGCACGCAGTTTGCACTCGGCGGCCATCTCTTTGGCGCGATCGAGTATCGCCTGTTCCAGGGCTTCAACCTGATTCATGCTGTCGCTCCATAGCGGNGCCGCCAATCAGGCGTCTGAGCTGCTCGTCGAGCGGGCTGTGGAACTCCGTCGCGTTGTTGAGCGAGGGGACTTCAGCGAGCACGATGCGTCCCCCCCTCGTGGCGGATCTGTTGCAGCACCGAGGCACCGCTACGGCTGATGTGCTGATCGATCACCACGAAGGCGTGCTGACGTTGCTTAACCAACTCGCCCAACAGACGTTGTGTGGCCTCCAGGTCGGGATCGCTGTGGGTCTCGAAGCCGATCAGCCGAAAGCCGTCGCAGAGTGCGGCCTCTCCCATAAAGATCAGGCGGGTGGTGTGGAATGTCTGTTCGGCCATCAGATCTTGTCCAACAGCAGGATACTCATCACCAGGCCGTAGATGGCGATGCCCTCGGCCAGGCCGAGATAGACCAGGGTGCGGCCGAAGATCTCCGGCTTCTCCGCCAGCACTGCCAGTGAGGCGGCGCCGATGGGCCCCACGGCGATGCCGGCGGCGATGGTGCTGAGCGCGGTGGGGATACCGATGCCGATGATCGCCAGGCCCATGCCGATAGAGATCTCGCCGCCGCTCTCCGCGACTGCCGGGGCCGCCATCACCTCCTGCGCGCCGATGAAAATGAGCGCCGCCTGCGCCACCACAAACAGCAGCAGGTTGCCGACGATGGTTGGCTTGAACCAGCGTTGCCCGGTCCGGGCTGGCCGCATCTCCATCAGGATGCCGGCGACGATGAGGCCAACGATCCCTAGGGTCATCACTCCGATCAGCAGGTACATATGCAGGCTCCTCTCTACTATCTGATGGCAGAAAAATTATGAATTTTGAATTGAATGATTGCGCTGCGAGCACCGAAATCTACTATTCAAAATTCAAAGCGTAAGCGGCTTAAATGCCCTCCCGTCCCCCACGAAAAAGCGTGAAAAACCCTCGTAGTATTCGAGTCTCAAAACCTGGATGGTGACGATCGCCCCCTCCAGGATCAGGATGAACAGGTTGCCGAGAACCACCGTCAGCCAGTGGCCAGCACCGTTGCTCATCCCCGCCAGGGTAAACACCGCCAGTGCCAGCGCCACATGGTTGAGGCTGAAGGCGGCGACCCGCAGGAATGAGAGGGTGTTCGACAGATAGCCGGTGACTGCCTCGAAGGTCTCGATGGCGGCCACCAGAATGCGTTCGCCTACCGGTGCCTGACTCTCGATCAGCTGGTAGCCAAACAGGCTGAACAGCGAGGCGATGGCGAGGATCGACCAAGCGGTGCTGACGCTGCCATCCTGATAGTAACGGTAGCTGAGACCGATCAGGCTGATGTAGAGCAGCAGACTGGTGAGACCGTTTGTGCCGAACAGGGCGCCGTTGCGGTCGTTCAGCTTCAAGCGATTGGTGATGTTGATCAGGTTCATGACCAGCAGAAAACCGATGCCCCAGCCGAGCGCCACCGAGAGCATGTAGAGTGGATCGCTGAGCGGTGCGATCCAGATGGCGTGCAGGATATGTTCGTAGCCGAACAGGCTGCCGTAGAGAAAGCCGAACAGGATCGAGGAGAGCCCGGCGATGACGACGAAGGGGGTGAACTCACCGAGCCTGCGGTGCGCCAGCAGTGCGGCGGCGATGAATACTGCGCCGTGGCCCACATCGCCAAACATCATGCCGAACATCAGCATGAAGCTGATGCTGAACAGCCCGGTGGGATTGACCTCGCCATAGCGGGGGGTGCCGTACTGGCGTACCAGCAGGGCGAACGGCCGCAGCAGGCGGTTTTGCACCATCAAGGTTGGCACATGGGCCTGCTCCTGTGGCAGTGGGTCGCGTGCTTCGATGATGAACGGGTTTGTAAGGTGTTTCTCCAGCAGGGCCTGTAGCTCTTCAAGTTGGTGATTCGGCACCCAGCCCTGGATCAGTGACAGGCTGCCGCGGCTGTGGGCGGCAGCGCCGAGCGCCACATAGGGGGCGGCCAGCCGCAGGGTGTGGGCAGCCTGCTGAAGGCGCTGATGACATTCTGCCTGCAGGTTCTGGCAGCGCTGTTCGAGCTGCTGTGACTCGGTGGCGAGCTGCTCACGACGCCGCTGCAGGTCTGCCTGTACCTGTTCCGGTTCAGAGTGGAACTCGGGGGGCAGATCGAGTGGCTGAAAGCCGGCGGTATCGAGTAGCGGCTTGAGCTGTGAGGTCTGGTTGGTGTCGAGGCCGATCACCACCACGCTGGCAGTGCTCTGGCTATGGCTAAAACGGTAGAGCAGATAGCCGGCCAGGCTCACCGCGTCCTCTAGCTGGTTCAGGTTGTCGATTGGCACTCGGCCGATCTGGATGTCGAGAAAGCGCTCGCGCTGCTGCAGCAGGCCGAGGTCGATCTGTAGATCGTGGAAGTCTGCCAGGGTCTCTTTCAGCTGATCGATCTTCTGCAGCGCCTCACGCAGGCGGTGTCGTTCCTCTTCGATGGCTGAGCAGTGCTGCCAGGTCTCCCCCAGCCAGTCGTTGCTCTCAGAGAGCATCGACTGGTCGACAAAGAAGCTGTGTGAATCGACTGTGACAGGCTCCACCGGCAGTTGCTGGCTGATCTTGTCGAGGCGGCTGCGGGCGCGTCGATAGAGCTGACGGTAGCTTTCGCCAGGGATCTCACTGATCGCCTCGGCATCGCTGTCACGTGAGTCGGGGCTGAAACAGGCGCTATCGGCGAGGATCAGCGATGCCAGCGGCAGATCCTCGGTGAGCAGATGGATGCGCAGGTGCTTCATCGGCAGCGGGCTAAACATCGCGTTGACTCCCAGACCGGCGATGTCTCATGACAGGGTCTCCTGACGTGTGGCCAACGGAGGGACGCCGATCGCCTGCCGGATCAGGTCGCCGTTCAGCCCCAGTGCCCGTCCCTGGAGGATCGCCTGCAGCCGCTCCAGATCGAAATGGCGCGCCACCAGATAGGCCAGTGCACGGGTCAGCACCGAGGGGCTGAAGCGGATCAAGCGCTGTGCCTCTGTGCTCATCTGCCGGTCGAGCTGCTGTCGCACCTGCATCGGGTTGATGGATTCGGCCAACAGTGCGCGGATGCGTGCTGGGAGGTTCTCGATGATCTCGCCGAAGCTGCTGAGATTGGCTAGCTGCATCAGCTGCTGGCGGCCGATCTGGCGACCCGCCGGGATCAGCAGGTAGTAGGTTTCGCTGGGGGAGAGGCGATAGCTGAAGCGGTAACGGAACAGCCAGAGAATGTTCTGCCGGTCGATTAGGCTGCCGATCAGTGGTCGCAGACTGTCGCGATGCAGCGGCTCGGTGCGCTGCGCCTGGTGCACCAGCCCGGAGAAGTAGCTGCGATCGATGGCGGCGTCGAGGGAGAAGGGTTCGTTCTTCTCGGCATAGACCTGGCGCGCCTGGTGGGCGATAGGGGCGTAAGGGCCGTGTTCCAGCAGGCGCAGCATCTCGCGAATATTCTCAGTTTGCAGGAGTGCCTCGTGGGGCAGGCTGATGCTCTCCGGCAGCTGGTGGAGTGTCTCCTGGATCTGCTCGATCGGCAGGCCTTTGAGCTTGCTGCGGATCAGCGCCTTCAGGTTGAACAGCTCGAACTTGCGTGACCAGAACAGCAGCAGGGTACGGGCGCTGCCGGTGAGCGGCCGGGTCAGTACCGCGAGTTCCAGCATTAGATTGTTGATGAGGCTGCGTTCGAGGGTGCGGTTGAGCTGCTGTGTGCGGAGGTTCTGGCTGAGGATGCCATTCAGGGCAAGGCGTTGATCCAGCTCTTCTGCGGTTAGGTCGATCAGCTCTGTAGCCTGCTGTGGATCGAGCAGGCGACTCGCCAGAATGCTCACCCGGGTCTTGAGGTAGGTTTGGGTGGCTGCTTGCATGGAGGGCCGCTACTCGTCGATCTCTGGGTTGATCAACAGTGCAAACGCGGCGTCCAATGCCTTCTCTTCGCGGGAGTCGGCATACTCCCAGAGTTGCGCATGGCGCTCTTCAAAACGCCGCTTGAAGCTCGGCGACGGTCTGCTCGGCGCGGGCCTCCGCCTTCTCCAGAAAGGCGGCATGCAGCTCCGGGATGCGGGCCTCGAAGCGGCTCTCACGGGCCTGTGCCTCCTGCAGCGCATCCTGAATTGCCTGCTCGCGTCGCTGGTTGGCCTGCTGATGGATGTGCTCCGCTTCCATCTCGGCATCCAGCAGGCGTTGCAGGGTCTTGTCCATTCACGGGCCTCTTTTGGGGAGCCTCTGATTAAGTCATGAACGCGTATCTTGCGCCCAGAATATCCAGCTTCTGCGTTGTAAATCTTGGCAAGCGCTCCATGCGTTGCTCTATCTCCTGCATCCATGCAGTCGTTCGCAATAGCCAACTATTACGTGCGATTTTTGCCTTGAATCTGAATATTCTGAATCACAATCGACTTCGTCCAGACTTAATCAGAGGCTCCCTTGTTCAGCCTTAGTGTAGCCAATGCTCACGCCCTTTCGGGGCTAGCCGAGCGATCCATTGAGCCAGGTCAGCTGACCCGGGCGGGCCATTCAGTGGCTAAGGATCTGTAGCAGCAGTGCCGGTTCCGGCAGCGGCTGGCGGGTCAGGCCGACAGCGATGATATAGAGGTAGCAGGCGATGGCGATGGGGCCGGCGAGGATGCGGATGGTGCGACTCGGGCCGCGCTTCAGGGCGATGCTGCCGATCACGATGTAGGCGAGCAGCGCCAGCAGCTTGGCGGTGAGCCAGTTGGCGCTGAAGGGGTACTGACCGAGGATGGTGGCCATGGTCAGCCCGCTGGCCAGAAGCAGGCTATCGTTGATGTGGGGCAGGGTGCGCACCCAGCGGCCGCGTTGCTGCAGCCTGCCCTGGATCATCCAGATGAAGCGCAGCAGAAACAGCAGGCCGGTGATGGTCACCGTGGTCAGGTGAATATGTTTGATGTAGGGGTAGAGGTCGCTCATGGGTGGGTGGTTGTGGTCATTTCGGGTCGGCTGGCATAGCTTGTCTGAAGGCGTCCGGATGTTGCCTTGTCGCAGATCAAACTGGCTCTTCCTGAAATGCTTCGATCCGGGTCAAGGTGACAGTCTCTGCATCTACCTGCCAACGGATGTTGAAGTCGTAGAGGCGCATGCCGTAGTCGCGTCGTTTGACGCTGTTGCGATGGTAGGCGGGGCGGGGGTCGATCTCCAGGATGCGCTGGATCAGCCGGCGCAGCTGTTCAGCCTGCTGTGGCGGCAGCTGAGCCAGGGTGGCCTCAGCCTGGGGGGCGAATGTCAGCTCAATGGGGGCGCCGGGTGGCTCCGGGGCGAAACCACTGCGGGCCCCGGGGATGGCGTCGCAGTAGGGAACGTAGGGTTTGATATCGATCACCGGGGTGCCGTCAAGCAGATCGATGCCGCCCAGCTGCAGTACGATCTGTTCCCCCTGCTGTTCGACCCCCTGCAGCTCCACCACTGAGAGTCCCAGTGGATTAGGGCGAAACGGGCTGCGGCTGGCGAATACTCCGACTCGCCGGTTGCCCCCCAGCCGCGGTGGGCGCACGCTGGGGCGCCACGCGTCGCGCATCGCCTGGTGGAAGATGAAGCTGATCCAGAGGTGGGAGTAGCTCTGCAGCTCGACAAATGCCTCGGGCCGGTTGTAGGGGGGGAGTATCTCTAGTTGTCCCTCTGCCTCCGGGATCAACCCGGACTGGCGTGGAATACCGAATTTCTCTTTGAAACAACTATGGATGATGCCGATCGGCTCGAAGGTGAAACTCATGGTCGCTTTTTGAACTGGATGACCTTATGCAGTGGGTTGAGCACGATCTCGTCGAACACCGTGCCGGCGGGGGCGCTGAGTACGGTCCAGAGGGCGTCGGCGATATCGCTGGGGCGCAGGTGTTGGGAGGGCTCCTGCCCCGGTGCGAACTCCAGTTCATCGAAGAAGCCGGTATCGACCATGCCGGGATTAATCAGGCTGACCCTCAGGCCACTGTTGGCCGTCTCTTGGCGTAACGACTGGGCGAAGCCGCGCAGTGCGAACTTGCAGGCGGAGTAGACTGCACCGCGCCGTCCGCCTGCCAGCGCCGCCTCGGAGCCGATGATCACTAGGTCGCCAAAACCATGCTGTTTGATATGCGGCAGAAAGGCGCGGGCGACAAACAGGTGTTGCAGCAGATTCATATTGACCATCTCCACGATCTGCCGATAGGAGAACTCCTCCAGGGAGCCGAAGCGGCCGTAGCCGGCGTTCAGCACCAGGCCGTCGATGGCCGGGTGGAGGCGGGCGATCTCGCCGAGTTGATGGGGCAGCTTGTCGAGATCGGCCAGGTCGAGGGCGATCGGCATGAAGCGTTCTTCTGTTGCATCCCAGTCGGCGAAGTCCCGGGCGATGCCGACCACCTCGCAGCCCTCCGTTAGCAAGCGCCGGCTGATCGCTGCGCCGATGCCGCGGCTGGCGCCGGTTACCAGAATTCTTCGTCTACTCGGCATAGGACTCCGCTCTCTGTCTCTCCTGCTGGCATTGTAGCTGCTGCAGCAGATTGCGGATCAACGGCAAGTTCTGCTCGATCAGGCTCGAGACCATCTTGCCATTGATCTGTTGCGCAGGCTGGCTGTGGTTGTCGGAAACCACCTTGAGGATCTGAATCCGGTCGAGGGGGAGGCTCGGGGTGAGCACATCCAGCAGGGCCGCTGCCTCCATCTCGTAGAGACGTGTTGCGGGGTAGTGGAACTCCGGCTGGGCGACGCTCTCCAGCGGGCAGTAGTCGATCAGGCGGCTGGCGGGGCTGAGTTGCCAGCTGCGGCCGCTGTTGCGTTCGATGACGCTTTCGGCGCAGAACAGGCTCCCCCGACTGTGGCTGGGGTGGCCGGCGATGCCGATGTTGATCCATTGATCGGCCGGGTGGTTGTGCAGTAGCCAGCGGCAGGCTACCTGTATCGCGGCGTGGCCTGGGCCGCTGATTGCCAGGCTGATACCACCATCTATATAGATGGGACAGGGGCCCGCATCGGGCTGCTGGCGCTTCAGGCCGAGGCCGCGGATCAGCGGCTTGGCTTCGGCTGGCAGGGCGACCAGCAGGTTGATTCGGACTGGACTCATTGGGAATAGATTCCCATCTTCTGGTGGTGTCGTGCTATTCCTCGATAGTGTTCGGCGCGTTCGTGATGGCCGCGTTTTTCCGCACCATGGGCGAAAATGAGCGCCTTTTGCACGAGGATCTCCACCGCGGCCTGGCGATCCTCTGCCGAGAGCTGGCCCGAGTCGATGATCTTCTGCAGCGCCTGGATGCGGAAGCGGTCCATACCCCAGTGTCGGCGTGAGAGCTGGTCCGCATGGCCACCATACTTGATGATTAGCGGCTGTTCGAGAAACAGCACCGCTTCGCGGGCGCAGATTCTCAGCCAGAGATCGTAGTCTTCGCAGGCGGGCAGTGTTTCGTCGAACAGTCCCACCTCATCGAATAGGGAGCGGTGCAGCAGTGCCGATGAGGGGGAGATGACGCACATCGGCAGACAGTTGCCAAAGATCGCCCTCCCTGTTTTTGGTGTTTTTTCATGGCATTGACCCGCACGCCATTGCGTATCCAGACCTCCTCTGTATGGCAGAGGCGTTTTCCCTCCTGCGCCTCCACCCGTGCCAGTTGCTGCTCGAGTTTCTGCGGCAGCCAGGCGTCGTCGGAGTCGAGCAGGGCGATCCACTCTCCTTTACTGGCGCTGATCCCCAGGTTACGGGCGCTGCTGACCCCCCGGTTCTGCTGATGCAGATAGCGGCACTGGGGGAACTGTTGGGTGACTAAAGCGCGGCTATCGTCGTCGGAGCCGTCGTCGACGATGAGGATCTCGTCGGCCGGATGGCTCTGCTGCAGCACAGATTCGATCGCCCTGGGCAGGGTGGCTGCACGATTGTGAGTGGGAATGATGACGGAGACCTGCATCGGCGAAGCATAGCGGTTTGGTAACAGACGGCAAACCAGCGAGGAGGTATTGGTGGAGAAAGATGAGGCTCCTCAGCGGCGAAAAAATCGTTTTAGTCTTGGAAAATGAGAATTATTTCTCATTGGTGGGTGTAAAGTTACCCGACAGAATGTGTAAAATAATCCGACATCAGCTGTAAGAAAATTCGACACTAAGCGGCTGTTTTTTGGTTGGCAATCGTAGATCAAAATAAAAAGGGATGAATATGACAAAGCGCCGATTTGACACAGAAGTCTTACTAGAACAAATGCTTGCAGGTAGTGAGGAGGCGATCCAGTCCTTCTATGAGCGCTACCGGGGGCGCATCTACCGGTTTATCGCACGCCAATGTGGTGCCGACAACTATGGAAGCCAGGTCTATCGGGCAGTCTGGAGCCGTTTCATCGCGGCCCGCCGACGCTGCTCGACCATCCGGCAGTATAAGGTGGAGCTCTACCGGGAGTTGCATGAGGCACTGTGGGAGTTCGGTGGTGGCTGTGACGGCATGCTCTACACCAGTCCGGAGCTGATATTGAAGGTCGATGACGATACCAAATGGGGTGTGTTGTTGCTGGAAGAGGTGCGCTGCCTGCCAAAGCATCTGCGGGAGTGTTTTCTGTTTCGTTACGAGATCGGCCTGACCCCCACCGCGATCGGTGCGGTACTGGGCAAGCCGACGGCGCAGGTCAGCGATCAGCTGGCGCAGGCCGAGGAAGATCTGCTGACCTCGCTGGAGGTGAGTGGGTTCTCTAAACATCTGGAGTTGAAGGCGGTCTATCAGTTAACCCGTCAGATCAAGCCGCCGGCGCTGTGGGATATGGCGGTGCTTGGCTCCGTGCCAGAGTGGCTCGAATGGGGTGGGGAGTACACGATGGCGCAGCCAACGATCTCGCCACCCGGAGTCTCCGGGATGAAACAGATCGCCAGCTCCCTCTCGACAACCCGTAAATCGATGCACCGGCACGAGCTCTTCTACAACGTCATCGAATACCGGAACTAATGCCTGAGGGGGGCTCTTCAGTGGAGTTTGTTTGAAGAGTCCCTTCTCCTAGCGCCAAGGATGGCGCGCCCTCCCCAGCTTATCCCACCTGATCGCCCGACTTCCTCTCCGGGTTTATTGCGCTGCACGGCTCGTGTAACATGATGGGTTTTTCCGCGAGCGCCCAGGCAATGCAAGAAATCAACCCGATCACCAATAAAATCAATGAGCTGAAGGGGCGTTGTGAGTCCCTTAGGGGGTATCTTTGACTATGCCGAGAAGCAGGAACGGTTAGTCGAGGTACTGCGAGAGCTGGAAGATCCGGGGGTCTGGAGCGACCAGGCGCGGGCCCAGGCGCTGGGCCGGGAGCGCGCCAGCCTGGAGGCAGTGGTGGAGACTATCGATGCCCTGGATGTTGGTCTCGCAGACGCTGTCGATCTGTTGGAGATGGCGGTTGAAGAGGCGGATGATGAGGCGCTCGATGCGGTGGTCGCCGATCTGGACGCGTTCGAGCAGCGCATCGCAGAGCTGGAGTTTCGCCGCATGTTCTCCGGTGAGATGGACCCGAGCAACGCCTTTCTCGATATCCAGGCCGGCTCAGGCGGTACCGAGGCGCAGGATTGGGCCGAGATGCTACTGCGCATGTATCTGCGGTGGGGTGAGGCGCACGGCTTTAAGACCGAGCTGATGGAGGCCTCGCCAGGAGAGGTAGCCGGTATCAAGTCGGCCACCATCCGGTTTGAAGGGGAGTACGCCTTTGGCTGGCTGCGTACCGAGACCGGCGTGCACCGGCTGGTGCGCAAGTCGCCGTTTGACTCAGGCAATCGGCGCCATACCTCCTTCTCGGCAGTGTTTGTCTCGCCGGAAATCGACGACTCGATCGAGATCGAGATCAACCCTGCGGATCTGCGGATCGACGTCTACCGTGCCTCTGGTGCTGGCGGTCAGCACGTCAACCGTACTGAATCAGCAGTGCGCATCACACACAACCCCACCGGCATCGTGGTGCAGTGCCAAAACGACCGTTCCCAGCACAAGAACAAGGATCAAGCGATGAAGCAGCTCAAGGCGAAGCTCTATGAGCTGGAGATCCAGAAGCAGCGTGAGACCCAGCAGGCGGTGGAAGATACCAAATCCGACATCGGTTGGGGCAGCCAGATCCGCTCCTATGTGCTCGACGCCTCACGGATCAAGGATCTGCGCACCAACGTCGAGACTGGCAACACTCAGGCGGTACTCGACGGCGGACTCGACATATTTATCGAGGCGAGTCTGAAGAGCGGTTTGTGATTTTTCACCACATAGAACACGAAGTTCACAAAGGTTGTCTTGAGTCTTTGGTGGCGGGGCAAGCTTTGGCTGATAAGGTAGTAGATACTTCGTACTCTTTGTGACCTTAGTAGTTACAAGTAAAAAGTTTGAATAAAACGATGAACGATCAGGTACAGGACGAAAACAAGCTCATTGCCCAGCGGCGGGAAAAACTGGCCAAACTGCGGGAGAACGGCATCGCCTTTCCCAACGACTTCCGGCGCGACGGCATGGCTGGTGAACTCCATGCCGAGTATGACGACAAGAGCGAGGAAGAGCTGGAGTCGATGGGCCTGCGGGTGCGCATCGCCGGCCGCTTGATGAGCCGCCGGGTGATGGGCAAAGCCAGCTTCGCCCACGTCCAGGACATGACCGGTCGGATGCAGCTCTTCGTGCAGCGCGACGCCTTGGAAGAGGGGTTCTACAACACCCAGTTCAAGAAGTGGGACATCGGTGACATCATCGGCGCCGAGGGGGTGCTGTTCAAAACCAAGACTGGAGAACTCTCGGTCAAGGTCGAGAGTATTCGCCTGCTGACCAAGTCGCTGCGGCCCCTGCCGGAGAAGTTTCACGGCATTACGGATCAGGAGTTGCGCTACCGCCAGCGTTATGTCGACCTGATCATGAACGAGGATTCGCGGCGGACCTTCCGTATCCGTACCCAGGTGGTGCAGTTCATCCGCAACTACCTCAACGGCCGCGGCTTCATGGAGGTGGAGACGCCAATGATGCAGGTGATCCCCGGCGGTGCCACGGCACGCCCCTTCACCACCCAGCACAATGCCCTCAACATGGAACTGTTCCTGCGCATCGCGCCGGAACTCTATCTCAAACGCCTGGTGGTGGGCGGTTTCGAGCGAGTCTACGAGATCAACCGCAACTTCCGCAACGAGGGGCTCTCCACCCGCCACAATCCCGAATTCACCATGCTGGAGTTCTACGAGGCTTACACTGATTACCACGGCCTGATGGACCTCACCGAAGATATGCTGCGCCACCTCTGCGAGGAGGTGCTCGGCTCCACTAGCGTGACCTACCAGGGCGAGAGTTACGACTTCGGCAGCCCCTTCCGCCGCATGACGGTGAAGGACTCTATTCTCCACTTCAACGATGATATCAGCGCAGAAGAGCTGGATGACCTGGATAGAGCCCGGGCCATCGCCGAACGGCTGGAGATCCCGCTGAAGGCGTCCTACGGCCTGGGTAAGGTACAGATCGAGATCTTCGAGAAGACCGTGGAGCACCAGCTGATGGACCCGACCTTCATTACCGCCTATCCAACCGAGGTCTCACCCCTGGCGCGGCGCAACGACGACGACCCCTTCGTCACCGACCGCTTCGAGTTCTTCGTCGGCGGCCGCGAGATCGCCAACGGCTTCTCCGAGCTCAACGACGCCGAGGACCAGGCCGAGCGCTTCCGCAAACAGGTGGAGGAGAAGGATGCCGGCGATGACGAGGCGATGCACTTCGACGAGGACTATGTGCGTGCTCTGGAGCACGGCATGCCGCCCACTGCCGGCGAGGGCATCGGCATCGATCGGCTGGTGATGCTGCTCACCGACTCCCCCTCGATCCGCGACGTGCTGCTGTTTCCGCACATGCGCCCGGAGGGTT
>NZ_AFOC01000019.1:0-41435 GCF_000224455.1 endosymbiont of Riftia pachyptila (vent Ph05) | reverse complement strand
GTGAATATGCAAGCGTTACTGGTCGCATCTTGAGAATCCTCATTGACTCACCGCTTGGGCAGGCGCAGGCAGACATCCCTCAGTGACACGATCCAACCCGGCCAGATCCTGGTGGGTCTGGATCTCGACAAAGCCGGCCTGCTGCAGCAGTGAGCGGGCTGCAGCTCCCTGCTCGAAGCCGTGCTCGAAGATCAACCAGCCCCCCGCTTCGAGGTGGGCTGGGGCGTCGGCACAGAGCTGACGTATCGCCTGTAGGCCGTCTGGCCCTGAGGCCAGCGCGGCGCGGGGTTCGCGGGGCAGATCTCCCTGGCAGAGATGGGGGTCGTCATCGGCGATATAGGGTGGGTTGCTGAGCAGCAGTCGGTAGTGCGCACCGCGTGGCAGTGCGGAGTACCAGCTGCCGAGGTGGAACTCCAGATTGCCGATGCCGAGGCGCTGGGCATTGCTGCGCGCGGTCTGCAGCGTCTGCGGTTTGAGATCGGTGGCGTCGATGTGACAGTCGGGGCGCTCGCGGCCGATCGCCAGGGCGATGGCGCCGCTGCCGGTGCCGAGATCGGCGATGCGGCTGGCCTGGCTGTCGTCGAGATGGGTCAGTGCGATCTCCACCAGTAGCTCGGTCTCCGGGCGGGGGATCAGGGTATCTGGATTGACCTCGAGCTGCAGCGACCAGAATTCACGTAGGCCAAGGATGTAGGCTAGCGGCTCGCCGCTGAGGCGGCGTTCCAGCAGCTGTGAAAATTGCCGCATCTGGTTGGCTGTGAGCTCCTGCTCGGGCCAGGCGTAAAGGTGGCTGCGCGGCTTGTCGAGCAGATGGCAGAGCAGCAGCGCGGCCTCAAGTTCGGCCTCGGCGTGGGGTAGGGCGCGAAGCCGGGCGCCTGCCTGCTGCTGCGCCTCGCGCAGACTGGTCACGCCTCGCCCATCGCCGCCAGCTGTTCTGCCTGATACTCGCGCAGCAGCGGATCGATCACCTGCTCCAGGCCGCCGGCCATGATCTCATCGAGCTTGTAGAGGGTCAGATTGACGCGGTGATCGGTGAGGCGGTTCTGCGGGAAGTTGTAGGTGCGGATGCGCTCCGAGCGGTCGCCGCTGCCGACCTGCAGTTTGCGGTTCTGCGCCTGGGCGCTGCTCTGCGCCTCCTGGGCCTGGGAGAGCAGGCGCGCCGATAGCAACGACATGGCACGGGCCTTGTTCTTATGCTGTGAGCGTTCGTCTTGGCACTCGATCACGATGCCGGTGGGCAGGTGGGTAATGCGCACCGCGGAGTCGGTCTTGTTGACGTGCTGGCCGCCGGCGCCGGAGGCTCGATAGGTATCGATGCGCAGGTCGTTACTGTTGATCTCGACCTCATCGATGGCGTCGGCTTCGGGCAGGATTGCGACGGTGCAGGCGGAGGTGTGGATGCGCCCTTGGGATTCGGTCTCTGGCACTCGCTGTACCCGATGTGCACCCGACTCAAATTTCAGTCGTGAGTAGACCGCGTTGCCACTGATGCGGCAGATGATCTCCTTGTAGCCGCCGTGCTCGCCTGGGCTCTCGCTGATGGTCTCGGTCTGCCAGCCCAGGGTTTCACTGTAGCGCAGGTACATGCGGTAGAGGTCGCCGGCGAACAGCGCCGCTTCAGCGCCACCGGTGCCGGCGCGGATCTCGAGAAAGATGTTGCGTTGGTCGTTGGGGTCGGCGGGGATCAGCAGCAGCTGCAGCTCCGGTTCGAGGAGGTCCCGGGTGTGCTCTGCTTCTGCCAGTTCTTCGGCAGCCAACTCGGCCATCTCCGGGTCGGCGAGCATCTCCTGTGCCGACTCGATATCCGCCTCTGCCTGGCTGAAGCGCCGGTAGCTCTCCACCACCGGCTCGAGTTGGGCGTACTCCCGGCTGAGGTCGCGAAATTGGTTCTGGTCGTTTTGGACTTCGGGGTCGGCCAGCAGGGCGGTGATCTCCTCGAAACGGTCGGCGATCTGCTCCAGCTTGCCCCGCAGGGAGGGTTTCATGGACGATTCGTAGGCTTTTTTAGTTGAAACAGAGTGTTGGCGGCCTCTAGCAGTTCGATTTGGCCGTCGAAGCCGGCCTGGCGCAGCTGGGCGCTGGGGGTGTGCAGCAGCTTGTTGGTGAGCGTGTGGGCGAGGAACTGCAGTGCCTCCTCTGGCGATTTGCCCTTCTTCAATTGTTGCAGGGCCTTCTTCAAGGTCTCATTGCGCAGCTGTTCGGCCTGGATGCGGTACCCCTGGATTAGCTCCACTGCGTCGAGGGAGCGCAGCCAGCCCATGAACGCCTCGACATGCTGGTCGATGATCTCCTCGGCCTGCAGTGCCGCCTCTTGGCGTGAGCGTTTGTTCTCTTCGATTACCTCGTCTAGGTCG
The DNA here is from genome assembly GCF_000224455.1 of endosymbiont of Riftia pachyptila (vent Ph05). Lineage (NCBI taxonomy): Bacteria > Pseudomonadati > Pseudomonadota > Gammaproteobacteria > endosymbiont of Riftia pachyptila. The sequence continues at coordinate 39,081 of NZ_AFOC01000019.1, read as the reverse complement.
TCCACCGTGTAGAGGTAGATGTCGCTCAGATCGGCGACCTCGGGTTCGATGTCCCGCGGCACGGCGATGTCGACCATAAATATGGGGCGGTGTTTGCGCTCCTTGAGGGTCCGCTCGACGGTGCCTTTGCCGAGGATCGGCAGCGGGCTGGCAGTGGAGGAGATGACGATGTCGGCCTCCGCCAGGTGGTTGCCGATCTCAGTCAGGGCGATGGCGTAGCCGTCGAACTGGGCGGCCAGGCTGTGGGCGCGCTCGACAGTGCGGTTGGCGACGATGATGCGGCCGATGCCGTTCTGATGCAGATGCCGGGCGGCCAGTTCGACGGTCTCGCCGGCGCCGATCAGCATCGCGGTTTGCTCCTCCAGCTCGCTGAAGATCTGGCGCGCCAGGCTGACTGCGGCAAACGCAACTGACACTGGGCTGTTGCCAATGGCGGTATCGGTGCGGATCTGCTTGGAGACCGAGAACACGTGTTGGAATAGCTTGCTCAGCATCTTGCCGGTGGCGTTGGCGCTGGCGGCGGTCTGGAAGGCCGATTTGACCTGTCCGAGGATCTGCGGTTCGCCCAGCACCAGGGAGTCGAGGCCGCAGGAGACACGCATCAGGTGGCGCACTGCATCGGCATCCATGTGGCTGTAGAGGTAGGGGCTGACCTTGCCGTTGTCGAGGCCGTGGAAGTCGCTGATCCAGTCGGCCACCGAGCCCTTTTCGGTGTCGTTGATGCTGCAGTAGACTTCGGTGCGATTGCAGGTGGAGAGGATCACCGACTCCTCCACCGAGGCGGCCTCGAGCAGGCTGCGCAGAGCGCCGGCTATGATATCGGGACCAAAGGTGATCCGTTCGCGGACCTCTACCGGCGCGGTTTTGTGGTTAAGGCCCAGGGCGAGTATTGGCATCGGGAGTTGATTCGGGTATTGGGTTTTGGCGAACGGAATGCGGGATTGTGTAATATCATTGTCTTCAGTTCAAGGGCTGGGTTGCGCCAGGGTGCCGTTTTCAAAGGGGATTCTCGTAACTCCAGTATTGGTTAGGGAAATTGATTTGAACTCTGGTAGCATCCGGCCTTTCTTGTAGAACGGCAGCAATCTCCGGCCAAATTTGAAGTCAGTCCGGCTTGGGCCTGTAATCTTAAGGTTTAATGGAGTCTTGAATAAATGAAAGTTACGATCTTCGGAAGTGGATACGTCGGTTTGGTCACGGGCGCCTGTCTGGCTGAGGTCGGTAATGATGTTATGTGTGTGGATGTCGATCCGGCCAAGATCGATATGCTCAACAGTGGCGGCATCCCGATCTATGAGCCGGGCCTTGAAGAGATGGTTAAGCGCAACCGCGAGGCGGGGCGTCTTGCCTTTACGCTCGATCCAAAAAAGGGCGTCGAGCACGGGCTGTTCCAGTTCATCGCGGTGGGCACTCCGCCGGATGAGGATGGCTCCGCCGATCTGCAGTATGTGACGGCCGTGGCGCGCAGCATCGCGGAGCACATGACCGAGTATCGTGTCATCATCGACAAGTCTACCGTGCCGGTTGGTACCGGCGACAAGGTGTGTGAGGCGATACGCGAGGTTCAGGCGACACGTGGCGTCGAGATCGAATATGACGTGGTCTCCAATCCGGAGTTCCTCAAAGAGGGTGCGGCGATCGATGATTTCATGCGTCCCGATCGCATCGTTGTGGGTACCGATAATCCCCGTACCGGTGAGCTGCTGCGCGCCCTCTATGCGCCGTTCAATCGCAATCACGAGCGCGTGATGGTGATGGATGTGCGCTCCGCCGAGTTGACCAAGTATGCGGCCAACGCGATTCTTGCCACCAAGATCAGCTTCATGAACGAACTCTCCAATATCGCCGACCTGCTGGGCGCGGATATTGAGAAGGTGCGTATCGGTATCGGTTCTGATCCGCGCATCGGCTATCAGTTCATCTACCCGGGGTGCGGTTACGGCGGCTCCTGTTTTCCCAAGGATGTACAGGCGCTGGAGAAGACGGCGTTGAGCGTTGGCTACAATCCACGTCTGTTGACTGCCGTCGAAGCGGTCAATAGCGATCAGAAGCGGATCATCTTCAATAAGTTGAATCGCTATTTTGATGGGGACCTGAAAGGCAAGACATTGCTCTCTGGGGCCTGGCCTTCAAGCCCAATACGGATGACATGCGTGCGGCCTCCAGCCGGGTGATGATGGAGTCGCTGTGGGAGGCGGGTGCCTCGGTGCGGGTCTACGATCCAGTGGCGATGGAGGAGGCGGGCCGTATCTATGGCGAACGCGATGAGCTGACCTTTTGTGAGAGCGCCCAAGATGCCCTGCAGGGTGCGGAGGCCCTGATCATCATGACTGAATGGACCCAGTTCCGCAGTCCCGACTTTGACAGTATCAAAGAGACTCTGGGGAGCCCGGCGGTGTTCGATGGACGCAATATGTTTGAGCCGGAGACTGTGACGCGAGCAGGCTAAGTTATTTTGCTATCGGCGCGGATGCCCACCCGGCGAGCTGAGGCACCAAACGGACCCCGCCGCAGAGCGGGGTTTTTTTTGCCCTGAAGAGTTTGGAATCACGATATGCGAGGGCGACTGCAGAGGCAAAAGCTGGCCTATGTAGCGGTTTTCCCTTATTGCGGTGCAAGGGGATGTTTGATATTAATACCGGCCATTAGAATAATGCGTTCCATATAAGAATAACCTAAAAAAGTTATCTGATGGACGCGCAGTAGTAGCACCGCTTAGGAGGATCTTCAAAGATGCACTTGCGTAAGTTTGTTGCCGCGGCCGCGGCGATTCCCTTTTTTATCTCCACTCATGTCGCTGCCGGGGTGTCCAAGGATCTGGCCATTCCCTCGGGAACCCCCAGTGCCGCCGAAATCGCCGATCAGGTCTATTTCGTCAACCACTTCTATGCGATGAAAAACTACGGCATCACCAAGAAAGGCAAGACGATGACCGTGCTGATCAACAAGTCTGCCGGCAAGAAGCCCACCACCATCGCCCTGGAACGTTACCTCAATAACGACTACCGCGACAGCGCGATCAACGCCATGGACTTGGCGATCTTCCGCTCCGGCAAGCTGAGAGGCACCGGCATGCTGATCACCGACTATGTGGATGACAACAAGAGTCAGTCCTACTCCATCTGGTTGCCTGCGCTACGCAAGATTCGTCGTTTTGCCGAGCCGGCCCATGATGATGCCTGGGGCGGTACCGACTTTACTTTCGGTGATGTCACCTTGCGCAAGCCGAAGGACGAGACCCATGAACTGCTGGGCAAAGAAGAATTCAACGACTGCCTGGGTTCTATTCCGGATGTCAAGGTCAAGTATCTGCCCAATCCCCCCGCTGCGTCCTGCAAACACAAGGGCAAACAGGTCTACAAGCTGAAGAGTACCACCAAGCGTCAGAACTGGTGGTATGACTACCGTGTCAGCTATGTTGATACCAAGACCTTTGCCGACTATCGCACCGAGTTTTTCAAAGATGGCGAGAAGATCAAGGTAATCGATCGTGATTGGGTCAGCCTCGGTCAGGATGACGCGCGCGCGCAGTCCTGGGCCTACTGGTACGGAAAGACTTTCGCTAGCGGCCATGAGACCTGGGCGGTGATTCCGGATGAAGTGGTGGAGTTCAACCACGACTGGAAGCCGAGCAAGTGGTCGGAAAAGACCCTGCGCAAGATCAAGCGGTAATAATCAACCAAGTTAGAGGGGCGATTGCCCCTCTTTTTTGGGCTGCCGCAACGGCAGCCTGCAGTTTAACCAGATTCCAACCGGACAAAAGGGGAAGCCGCTAGGCGGGGTCCATGGGGCCGGGGGAGGAGTATGTAAATGTTTAAGCGATCAGTGATTTATCAATCCATGCTGCTTGCGTTGGTGCTGCCTGGGGTGGCAGTGGCGGAGATCGAAGTTAGCGGCTATCTGAAGAATGAGACCGCGGTCTTTACCAAAAGCGGGCAACGTACCGGTCAGGCCTCCAGCATGCTCGATACAACAGAGCATAGCGCCGGCGACCTGATGAAATTCGAGAACTCCGCGCGGATCTTCTTCAATGGTGATCTCGGTGAAGAGAGCAGCTGGCACGGCGAACTCAACCTGATCTACGACACTGAAGGGGTCGACGGTTATAAGAGCCACGAGAGCTATACCCAGAACGACTGGTTCCGTGAACTCTACGTGGACACCGGCGTTGGTGGTTGGGATCTACGCCTTGGTAAGCAGCAGGTGGTGTGGGGTACCGCGGATGGTATGAAGCTGCTCGATATCATTAATCCTACCGATTACCGCGAACTCAACCAGAATGCGATGGAAGACTCACGCATCCCGATCTGGATGATCAATGCGGAGNGTAACGTGGGTGAGAACGGCAACATCCAGCTGATCGTCTCCCAGGTTGAGGAGAACAAGATCCCCGGACTGAATGCGGATGGAGATGCCGAGCATCCGTTCCTGATGAAGGGCGTCGATTCGATCACTGGCAAGGTCAATGGCTTCCTCAACGTTACCCCGCGTCTAGCAGCGACGGCGCAGAGCTTCAACAATGCAGCCCAGGCTGGCATGTTGACCGGCGGTGTGCCGATGGCGAGCGGCCTGGTGGGTTTCGCCGGCCTGAGTGTGGACGGTTTTGCCAGCAACCCGGACCCGATCGGCAGTGGCACGTCAGGCAGTGTGATGCTCAACCAGATCGCCCAGTTTGGTCTGACCGATCCGACCGTGGCGGTTGATCCCAACGGCAACTTCTGGGTCACCAATCTGACCAGTGTCACCGGGCAGTTGCCAACTGATGTGACCTGGGATGTCAGTCAGGCTTCATCAGCGTTCGAGTATATGGCCAACGCTACTTTCTCCACCTTTAACTCCTTTTCCGGGGCGGGTGCGACCGGTAACAGCGCCGGTGCAGTCTATGAGCGTGACTATCCGAACGATCTGGATGCCAACTTTGGCGCACGTTATCGCGGCAGCACCGATGGTGGCTTTAACTACTCCTTCAACTACTTCTATCACTACGACTCCAACCCCTATGTGGAGATGAGTTGGCGTGATGCGGTCACCAAGGAGACTCTGTCGGTGCAGCGCGCCCAGGCGATGCTGATTGACCCTGCTACTGGTGCTCAAGCGCCCAATCCAGCTACCGATCTGACGCCTGATCAGATCCCCAACTCTTTTGCGGCTGATGGTTCAAACTCGGTCTCCATCCTGTTGCACAATGCAGCTGGCGAATACTATGGTGCGATCGACCCAACCACCTTTGCCACCAACACCAACACCAATCCGGTGGAGATGGTGATGACGGAGAAGCTGAACCGCATCCACAGTCTCGGCACCTCGTTCGACTATGCAATGGACACCGAGGCGATGGGCGCCATCGTGCTGCGCGGCGAGTTTCTCTACAACAAGGATGAGATGCAGCCGGTGGTGGATCGGCGCCTGCTGGGGATTGGTGACCTGACCAACTCCCTGCGCATGGAAGAGGCGGACATGTTTAAGTATGTGCTGGGTGCGGATATCACCGTGCTGACCAACATGCTGGTCAGTGCCCAGTTTATCCAGTTCTGGAACATGGACTTTATCGAGGAGACGCGCACCTGTACCACCCAGGCGGGCAACAGCTACGATTGCTCCCGCTACACCGGTGACATGGCTACCATGAACCTGGATAACGGCCTGAACAAGGGACATGAGTTCAAAGAGTTCTACTCGCTCTTCTTCTCCAAGCCGTTTGGTGACTCGCAGGAGCACCGCTGGAACAACATCACCATCTATGAAGAGGGCGGTGGCTGGTGGAACCGGCTCGATATGGAGTACACCTTCACCGACGAGTTGATCGGTTCTGCTGAGTGGAACCACTACTGGGGTGACAAAGACACCACCTTTGGCCAGTTCGACAAGTCATCCAACTTCCAGCTGGGAGTGAAGTACCTGTTCGACTGATCCGGGTTGAGCATCGAAATCCGCTGATGAGGATGGAGGGGCATTCCGTTGGAATGCCCTCCATCCTCGCTCTCTTTTCTACTCTCGGCATGGAGTCCCAAGTGTCATGAGCGAAACCCCCGCAAGCCAATCAGCTAACAACCACTGGGCGGAACGTTACGCCGATTTTGTCATCCGCTTCCGCTGGCCGCTGATGCTGCTGTTGCTGGTTGTTACCGTGATTACTGCTCTGCAGATCAAGAATTTGGATATGCGCAATGATCCAGATACCCTGCTGCCGCCGAGCAATCGTTATGTGGCGACCAACCTCTATGCCGAGCATAACTTTGGCATGGGCAATCTGATGGTCTTCACCCTGCGCGTCAAGGAGGGTGACGTCTACCAGGGGTGGTTCATCAACAAGGTGCAGGAGATCCACACCCGGCTGGTGGAGTTGCCCACGGCGCGCGCCTCGAACTTCATCGACATCGCTGCGAAGAAGATCAAGTTTATGGGGGCGGACGAGAACGGTCTGGTGTTCAAGCGCCTGATCCCCACCGAGGGTATCAGTGAAGACTCCGCTGTGGCCGCCGAACAGCTGGCATTCCTCAAGGAGGGCATCGAGGGCAATCCGGTGATGGGTCCGATGCTGATAGGCTTTGAGGATGCCGCCGGCAACAAGTGTGAGTTCAGCGACAGGGATACAAAGAACTGCACTGCTAAGTCGCTCTATATCATCGGTGACTATACCGATGACGTGAAGGAGATCTACCTCCCCTGGGTGCGCTCGGTGCGTGCCATGATGGACGAATATGGCGAGGATGATCGCTTCGAGTTGCTGGTTGCCGGCGAGCCCTACTTCCTCGCCTGGATGCTTGCCGATCTAGTCAATAAGTGGTGGCTGTTTGTCATCTCCCTGGCGATCGTGGTAGCTGCGCTCTGGTTCGAATTCCGCAACTGGCGCGGTGCGCTGTTCCCGATGATCGGCGTCGGTTCCACCATCATCCTGACCCTGGGAGTGATGGGTTTCTCCTCCTTCAAACTGACCACCATGATGGTGCTGACGCCGATGTTGCTGCTTGCCATCGGCATAGGGCACTCGGTGCAGGTGACCCGGCGTTTCATGCAGGAGCAGGCGAAGGGGGGGAGCTGCGAGGATGCGGCGCGGCTCGCCATCTCACACACTATTGTCCCGGCGACCCTCTCCATCATCACCGACATGGTGGGCTTTGCCACCCTGGCCACGGTGGATATCTCCTTCTACAAGGCCTACGCCTACTTTGGCATGTTTGGCATGCTGACGCTGTTGTTTACCACCACCAGCCTGATCCCCCTGCTGATGATCACCTTTCCCGGCAGCAATGCGCAGATGGACGAAGGAGGTGAGCGCGCCTGGGAGCATAAGGTGGGTGGCGCCATCACTAACCTGCTGGCGGGGCCGGGCAAATGGTTGCCGATCGGCTTTGTGGCGGTGGTTATCGGCTGGTCCACCTATGAGACCGATATCTTGAACGGTACCTCAGAGGATCTGATGCCGGGGGTGGAGAAGGGTATCAACTACTCCCGTGCCGCCTTCAAAGAGCAGTCGATCACGATCCAGCAACTAGAACGCCTGAACCAGATAATGCCCGGTGTTATCTCGGTCTCGATCCCGATCCGGGGCAAGGCGCCGGTCTCTGAGCTCTGTACCGAGACGCCTTTCCCGGAAGAGCTCTACGATATCGAGGAGCCCGCCGAGAAGCTGGCTCAGTGCAAGAAGTACGAGGCCGAGCTGGGTTGCTGGGATCCTGATCCCTGTGGCGCCCAGGGCATCTTCAACGATGCCGAGGTGCTGGCTGACATCGAGGCGATGGAGGAGTGGATGCGGGCCCATCCGTTCATCGGCTTTACCGGCTCCTACGCTCAGTACATCCGCTTGATCAACATGCTACTGACCGCCGAGCCGGGCGAGAAACCGCAGCTGAAGGATCTCTATATCCCGAGCGATGCCAAGTTGCGCTCCATAGATCCGGATGATGACCGCAGCGGTGACGAGATCGTACAGCTCTACAACGGACTGCTGGAGACCATGACCGATGAGGGCGACATGGACTCCTTCGTCATGTCGAACTGGAACGAGGGCGTGGTGATGGGCTTCATCAACACCATGGATCCGAAGGAGACCCATCAGGTCACCATGGATATCCAGCAGTACATCGAGGACCACAAGAATGATTCGGGCTTTGGCAAGGTCAACTTCGGTCTGCGCGCCGGTCCGGTGGATGATCTCTCCAGTGATACCAACGAACTCTCGGTGGATGGCCCGGATTATATCCGTCCGGCGGTTGGCGGTTTTCTCGGTGCCACCGAGGCGACTCGCGAAGTGGCTGTTGACAATTGGCTCGCGGGACCGCTGCTGACCGCCGCTGCGGTGTTCGTCATCGCAGCCCTGATCTTCCGTTCCGTGGTGGTCTCGGTGATCCTGATGGTGATGCTCTTCATCACCCTCTATGCCCAGTATGGGCTGGGTGGTTACATGACCCGGGTGGAGAACTGGTCGGGCAACCTGGCGTTCCATCTGCAGGTGGCACTGAGTATCGCCATGGGGCTGGGTATCGACTACGGCATCTATATGATCTCGCGATTGCGCGAGGAGATGCAGGCCACCGCAGGCAATTGGGAGCAGTCGTTGGAGAACACGCTCAACACGACCGGATCGGCGGTGATCATCTCGGTGATCGTGCTGTTGGGCTGTTTTATCCCGTTGCTCAATACCGACCTGGCCAATACCTGGGGGCTGGGTGTCTATATCAGTGAGGCTCTGCTGATTGATGTGGTGACCGCCCTGACCCTGCTGCCGCTGCTAGTGAAGTGGCTGCGGCCGAAGTTTGTATTTGGGGTTTGACCTCGCTTGAACCGCCTGAGCGGTGAATAGTACAGCAAGGCCGGCATCTCGCCGGCCTTGCTGTTTTTCGGCAATAGTGGGATGAGTAGAGCAGAATCAATCTGGGGCGACGCCGGCTACACGGGGCGAACAAGCGTGAGGCGCTCAAAGAGAAGACCTCACCTGGAACATCGCTATGCGATGCAACTAAATAAGGAAACTTTAACAAGGCAGCGAGATGCGCTGATTGGCGGAAGAGATTGAAACGCTCAAGGCTAAGGTCCGATCGTGTGTCGAACTCGCCTTCCACATCCTCAAACTAAGGCGGCCCATGTGGTTTTGGCCCATGAGGCGAGCAACGGTTTGGTCTTTACTTCGTATCGGCGAGTGACACCCCCGGTTGGCCAATGGAAAGCCAATGCGTGGGCCGGCTCTGATTGAGATTAAAGTGCATAAGTACCGCCTGCACTAGAAAAACTGATGAGGCTCGACCGCTATCTGAGCAGCGTCACCACGTTGACCCGTTCCCAGGCGCAGAAGGCGATCTGTGGCGGGCGGGTGTCGGTGGATGGAGAGCCGCAGAAACAGCCGTCGTTGAATGTCATGGAGGCCGCGGCAGTGTCGCTGGATGGCGGATTGGTGGCGCGGCACGAACCGCGCTATTTCATGCGGCACAAACCTGAAGGATATGTCTGTTCAACCGAGCCGGAGCTTCATCCTGGCGTGCTCGATCTGTTGGATGAGGCGACTGCTATGGGTCTCCACTTCGTCGGTCGGCTCGATATCGATACCACCGGTCTGTTGCTGATCACGGATGATGGTGCCTGGTCCCATCGTATCCTTGCGCCGGCACGGAAGTGCTCCAAGCGCTACCTTGTCACCCTGGCCGAGTCGCTGTCAGAGCGGGATGCTGAGCGCCTTCGTTNGGGTATTCTATTGTGTAGCGAGGCTCGTCCCACCAAGCCGGTGCAGCTGCAACTGGTGTCATCGAACTCCTGCCGTCTCACTATCACCGAAGACCGCTATCATCAGGTGAAGCGGATGTTCGCTGCGCTGGGGAATCGGGTAGTGGTGCTGCACCGCGAACGGATTGGTGCGCTCCAGCTCGACCCTGATCTGTCTCCCGGAAATTATCGGGCGCTGACGGAGGATGAGATCAGCGGGATCTTCGCTGAGCCCTGAATCGACAGCGGTGGCCATCATGGCTATGGGCATATTACTGCCCATAGCTCCGCGGGAAGGGCACACTTGCTGCAAACTGCGGAGCGTAGGGCTTGCTGTCACAGGGTGACGATCAACCGCAGTGCATCCATCCTCAGCCGCGCCCCCTGGATCTGCTGATGCAGCGTCAGCCCCTGTTGCTGCAGCAGTTCAATCTCCACCCGGCGGATCGATGGATTGTGCTTGCGCAGCGCGATCATACGCTGAATCTCCCCGGTGAAGCGCTCCATCATATTGTCGAGCGCCTGTTTGACCTTCGGTCGAAGCTCTTTTTCTGCGCTCTTCTCAGCGGCGCTGATCAACTCCAGAATCTCCTTGCGAAATCGGCGTAGCACCGGTGCGGTGGACTGGGGCGGCAGCGGCTCACCCTGTTGGGCGATCTGATCTATCGTGAGTTGCTGGTCGAGGCGTTCGCCCTGCGGGTTGACCAGCACCCGGATCAGTTGCGGCGGCAGGAAGCGCCCCACCTGCAGTTCGGCCGGGGCGATGCACTCGATCTGGAACAGCGCCTCGATCAGCAGCTGGCCGGGTTTCATCTCTGGATGGCGCAGCGCGATGGCGCTGCTGTTGCCGCTCTCCTGGCTGATCACCTGCTGCATCGCCTCGCGCAGCATGGGGTGTTCCCAGGTGAGGAACTGCCGGTCTTCGTGGGCCAGTGCATCGGCGCGGTCGAATGTCAGTGTCAGACCGTCGTCTGGTAGGCCAGGCAGGCGGTTGTTGCTGATCTGCTCAGCAGGACGAAGTACAAAGCCGTTGCCGAGGGGTTCGACCTCTGCGCCAAAGCAACCGAACAGCCGCTCGCAATATTCGTAGAGCCTGGAGGAGCTATCGAGACTGCGTATCTGCCGCACGATCTGGTCAGCGAGGGGCTGACGGCAGCCTGCCAGCTCAAGCAGGTGGTCGCGGCCCTGCTGCAGGCGTTGCGCGGTCTGCTGGCGCAGCTCAGCGGTGGCCGCCAGCAGTGGCTCAAGTTCCGCTTCGGCTTCGTCCTCCTCCAGTACCTGCTGCAGTGCCGGTGCGAGCTGGCTGAAGATGGTGTGGGCCCCGGGCACAGTGTGGTGGAAGGCGTCGAGTCCCTCGTGGTACCAGCGCACCAGCCGCTCCTGGGGGCCGGGGCTGAGATAGGGCACGTGCACACGCACGGTCTGTTGCTGGCCGATGCGGTCGAGCCGGCCGATGCGCTGCTCCAGCAGGTCGGGGTTGAGTGGCAGGTCGAACAGCACCAGGTGGTGGGCGAACTGGAAGTTGCGCCCCTCGCTGCCGATCTCTGAGCAGAGCAGGATGCGGCTGCCTTGGTCTGGGTCGGCAAACCAGGCGGCGGCGCGATCGCGTTCGATGATGCTCATGCCCTCGTGGAACAGGGCGGCGCCTATCCCCTCCAGGCTGCGCAGAGCCTCCTGCAGCTCGATGGCGGTCTGCGCGTGGGCGCAGATCAGCAGCAGTTTGGGCTCTGGGTTCTCGCGTAGGAAGCGACACAGCCAGCTCACTCGTGGGTCGGTGCGCCACCACTCTTTCAGGCCGGCGGCGGCGTGGATGCGCTCGGGGGTGAGCCAGGCGTCTGGTGGGGCGCTCTGCTGCGGGTCGATCTGTTCCGCGTCGTAGCACTCCGGGTTGGGCAGCGGGTAGCCGTGGAATTCGCGCTCTGGAAAGCCGCTGATGCCTGCGCGATTGTTGCGGAACATCACCCGGCCGGTGCCATGGCGGTCGAGCAGCAGCTCGATCAGGGCGCTGCGGGCCGACTCACGTTGCGCTTCGTCAGAATCTGCGTCGCTGATCATGGCCAGCAGTTTGGCGCACTCCTCTTCGCCAAACTGGTCGAGGATCTGTGCCTGCGCATCTTCTGAGAGGGGGGTGCGCTGCATCAGCCGGTCGATCGCCTCGGCGGCGGGGCGGTAGGCTTGTTCTTCGGCGAGAAATGCCTCTAGAGAGTGGAAGCGGTCGGGGTCGAGTAGTCGCAGTCGGGCGAAATGGCCAGCGCGGCCGAGCTGTTCCGGGGTGGCGGTGAGTAGCAGGATGCCGGGGGTGTTGAGGGCCAGCGCCTCCACCAGCAAGTATTCGGGGCTAGGGTCATCCTCGCTCCAGGCGAGGTGGTGGGCCTCGTCGATGATCAACAGATCCCACTCGCCTTCTAGGGCTTGGGAGAAGCGCTGCGGATTCTGACTGAACAGGTCGAGGCTGCAGAGCACCAGCTGCTCGGCATGAAAAGGGTTGCTTGCCTGGCCCGATTCGATGATTGCGGTACAGCGCTCTTCGTCGAAGATGCTGAAGTGCAGGTTGAAACGCCGCAGCAGTTCCACCAGCCACTGGTGCAGCAGCGGTGAGGGCACCAGGATCAGGGCACGGTTGGTGCGTCCGCTGATCAGTTGCTGGTGCAGGATCAGGCAGGCCTCGATGGTCTTGCCGAGCCCAACTTCGTCGGCCAGTAGCACCCGCGGTGCATGACGGCCAGCCACCTCGTGGGCGATGTAGAGCTGGTGCGGGATCAGGTCGATACGTGCGCCTTGCAGACCGTAGTTGGCCGATTCTGCCAGCTGTGCCTGGTGGTGCAGGCTGTGGTAGCGCAGCTCAAACCAGTGGTTGGCGTCGAGCTGGCCGGTGAGCAGCCGGTCGCGGGGTTTGTTGAAGCGCAGGTAGTGACTGAGTTCGCTCTCCGGCAGCTGGCGTGTGTTGCCATCCTGCTGTCGTACGGAATAGATGAGCAGGCCCTGTTGTTCGCTGACCGAGGTGATGTGCAGGGCTTCACCCTGCTGGTCCTCCACCTGGTCGCCACTGTCGAAGCGGATCCGAGTGAGCGGGGCGTTGGCGCTCGCATAGACGCGGGTGGCGTCGCTGGCCTCGAACCGCAGGGTGACGGTACGGCCTTCGAGTTTGACGACGCTGCCCAGGCCGAGCTCCGATTCGGTGTCACTGATCCAGCGTTGGCCGGGGATGAACTCATGCATTCGAGGTCTCCGCAAAAAACCCACCATTGTATTGAATTTAGCGGCTAAATTCAGGTTTACGGAGAGTCATGGGGGCGGCTTTGGCTACATTGCTCTTTTACCTGCCTGTGGGAGTCTTTAGAATCCGCCTAATTTCTTTCAACTGCCGCCCTGGTGGCCGGAGTCGATTGCGTGGAGAAGATTTTCGAGAGTTTTTTGTGGAACAGCCGTCTGGTGGTGCTGCTGGCGGTGGTGGCCAGTCTGGCAGCGGCTGTGGGTATGTTCTATATGGCGACGGTGGATGCGGTCTACATGATCGGTCATCTGTTGCATTATGCCTCGCCGGAGCTGACTGAAGCGGCACGGGTGGCGTTGCGCTCCAGCTCGGTGACCCATGTGGTGGAGATTGTCGACGGCTATCTGTTGGCAACCGTGCTGCTGATCTTCGCGCTCGGTCTGTATGAGCTGTTTATCAGCAAGATCGATCAGGCCGAGAATAATATGCAGGCCTCGCAGGTGTTGCTGATCAGCAGTCTGGATGATCTGAAAAGCCGCCTTGCCAAGGTGGTGATGATGATCCTGGTGGTGCGCTATTTTGAGTTTGCCCTGAGCATGAGTTTTAACACGCCAATGGATCTGCTGCAGTTTGCTGGGGGGATCGCGCTGCTTGGGTTGGCCCTCTACCTCTCACACATGGCGGATAAAGGGGGGCATTGAGCCCGCCAGAAATCCCATGCTGTGGTTGATGAATTGATAAATCTCTTTTAAGTGGACATCTTATCTGGTGGTAATATACTGCCCCGTCGAGCCGATGGGACGAGGCGAACTCATCCCTGTAAACAGGCAGATCTCTCTCAAACTGAAACACGAGGTTCTTTTACCGATGATGAAAATGAAAGCTCTGGCGCTGTCTCTGAGTGTCGCTGCCCTTTCCCTGGGCGTGGTTGGCAATGCGGCCGCTGATGGTGCAGCCCTGTTCAAGGCTAAGACCTGTTTCTCCTGCCACGGTCAGGATGCCAAGACCCCGATCATGCCGGTCTATCCCAAGCTGGCTGGTCAGAACGCCGACTACGCCTTCAACCAGATGATGGATATCAAGTCTGGCAAGCGTAATAACGGTCAGACTGCTGCGATGAAGGGCATCATGGCCACGGTCAGCGAGGCTGAGGCGCGCGAGATCGCCAACTGGCTCTCCAGCCTGTAAGGCAGCAGTGATGCTGTTGGCTGGCACGCCTTATTGGAGGCCGGCCGGCAAGCTGCGATAGAGGGGCGAAGATGAAGATCTTTGCCCTTTTTTTTGTCTGATGGATCGGCCATTTGCCTGAATTGCAGGGCAAATGCCATAAAAAATAGCGGAAAGGGTGCGTTTGGGGGCGTGACAGGTTCCTCTGATGGGGTGCTTGATGTTTATCATGTGCCCAGGTAACAGGCCGGGGGATTATGCCTCGGCGAATCGGGTTCAAATACATATGATTGCCGCTCCCTTCCCGGCAGTGGCCGTTATTCTCAGGAGTCATCGTGAATATTTTCAGAACAGTCGTGAGCCTTGTTTTTCTGATGGTCTGTGCCGCTGCATGGGCCGGTTCCGTAGCGGATCAGGTCGAGGTCGAGGACCCCTATGTACGGGGGGTGCCACCAGGCCAGCCCAACTCTGCCAGCTTTTTGCGTCTCACAAACCATGGCAGTGTAGACAGCGCTTTGGTTGGGGCGAGGAGTCCGGTGGCCAAGGTGGTTGAGCTGCATACTCACACCATGGAGGGCGGCATGATGCGGATGCGGCCGGTGGAGAAGATTGATCTGCCGGCGGGCAAGCAGGTTGCGCTGCAGCCGGGTGGTCTGCATGTGATGTTGATCGGTCTGAAGCAGAAGCTGGTTCCTGGTGAGCGGATTCCGCTGACCTTGCTGTTCGCCGACGGTTCAGAGAAAGCTCTGGAGGCGCCGGTGCGCAAGCTGCAGATGCGTATGATGCAGAATAAAAAGATGTCGCACTGATCCGACGCTGGCGCTGATCGAGTGAGCGTGCACCTGATTGGGGAAATCGGGTTACACTCCCCGGTCAGCGTTTCAAGCCGTCGGAGCAAGCATGCCAGAATCCCCTTTTTCCTCTTTCGATCACTTCTCCGGAGCGTTTGTCGAAGGGCTGCGCGGCGTGCTGCAGCAGCCTGGTCTGGGCGCCTATATTCTGGTCCACGCCAATGCAGTCTTCGATGAGGCGATCTTAACTACCCTGGAGGCGCCGCTACGGCAGCGCTTTGAGATCCTGGCTGCGGAGTGCCGGGAGGCGCTGGGTAATGGCCGGGAGATCAATGGAGCGGCGGACGACCTGTTGGTCTTCCTCAAGCTGATGGCGATCGGTTTCGATGGGGTGCAGCTCAACCGCTTCCGTCGTGAAGGCCCTTGGGCGCTGCAGTTCAACCATCTGCGTTCGTTCCGTCCGGCACGGATGGCGACTGCGCAGGTCAGTGGCATCCACAAGTCGTTCAATCCCGCGGGGTTTCACTTCAATAAACCTTTCCTGCGGCGCGAGGTGTTTTGGGCTGGGTCTCTGCATGGCCTGGAAGTGGAGCTGCTCTACAATAAGTTTCCGTTTGTGCCGATGCACGGTCTGCTGGTGCCTGAGCGGCTTGATCGTGAACCGCAATTTCTCTCCCACCCTTATCATATCTACATCTGGCGACTGACCGAGGTGCTGGCCGAGACGCTATCCGGCGTCGGCTTTGGTTACAATAGCTATGGTGCCTATGCCTCGGTCAACCACCTGCATTTCCAGATGTTTCTGCAGCAGGCGGCGATGCCCATAGCCGATCCCCGCTGGGTACATAATGGTGGGCCAGAACCCTATCCGCTGGAGTGTCAGTTGTTCAGCTGCCCCGAGCAGGCCTGGGAGTGGCTGAATCAGCAGCATCTGGAGGAGACTAGCTACAATCTGCTCTACCAGCCTGGATGCATGTATGCGGTGGCGCGTAGAAAACAGGGCAGCTACCAGCATTCCCCCTGGACTGCAGGATTTGGCTGGTCCGAGGTCGTCGGTGTTATCACGACCTTTAATCAGGTCGACTTTGAAACGCTCGAGATGGAGACGGTGCTCAGCGAGATGAAGCGGTTGCGCCTGGGGTGAGCGTGGGCATGGGGTCAGCTACCGTCCAGCCAGTTGATCAGGTAGTAGAGCCGGACACCCTCGGACGAGCGGGATGGGCCGATCACGTGCGCGGGGTGGCGGTGTTGCTCAGGTGCTGCGGCTTCCAATGCCGCCTTCGCGCTCTCCTTTATTTCAACACAGTTTTCCGGGAAACGACTGCGCCGGCGGCTGGGAGTGAATACGATAGCATAGCAGGTTTTGCTGATTCGGCTGTCAAATGGTGGTTGCTGCATGCTCTTTCCAGGATTTTTCGTTCAAATTACTGCCTGATCAGGTAATTAACAAGCGCGCAGGAAGCGCGGCTGAGTCATTTTGACCTGTATTAGAGGGTTCTGGTATAGTTCCGCAGCTTTTTTGGGGTTATCAGGTAGAACCGGATGAGGGTGCGGCGTGCTGTCGCAGACGGTTGGCGCCTGTTAGACAGTGAACAATCCAGGCAAGAACATAGCAGGATCGAACATGAACAAATGGCTAGTAACTGCTTCCATCGCACTCGCTGTTGCAGCAGGTGGAGCTCAGGCGGCCGGTGACGCAGCCGCAGGTCAGACTAAATCGGCAACCTGTGCGGCCTGCCATGGTCCCGATGGCAACAGCCTTAATCCGCAGTGGCCGAAGCTGGCGGGGCAGCATGCGAAGTACATTGAGCGGCAGATTGCCGACTTCAAATCCGGGGCCCGCAAAGATCCTGTGATGACCGCCCAGGCGGCTCTTATCCAAGAGCAGGATATTCCTAACTTGGCGGCCTATTTCTCCTCACAGAAACGCAACGCGGGTACTGCGGCGGCGGACAAGGTCGCGTTGGGTGAGAAGATCTACCGCGCCGGCAACGCAGCCACCGGCGTTTCGGCCTGCATGGCCTGTCACGGTCCGTCGGGTTCAGGCAATCCGCAAGCCAACTTTCCTTCCCTGGCCGGCCAGCATGCGCCCTATGTGGAGAAGGCCCTCAAGGATTTCCGTTCGGGTGGACGCACCAACGATACCGGCAAAATGATGCAGGGGGTGGCCAATCGCATGAGTGATGAAGAGATTGCAGCAGTTGCTCAGTATGTGCAGGGCCTGTCCCGCTAGTTAGTGACTCAGGTCTCGCATCAGAAAGGCGGCTTTGGGCCGCCTTTTTTGATGGTGGAAATCTGTGGGAGAGAGCTCAAGGGATGCTGAATAGTTGCCGTAATATCGCTGCAGGTACACAATGCCAATATTCTGGCAGGGAAACAGGGTTGCGCTAATGCGATATCAGGCAGATCAGTTTGGCAAGGAGCAGGGCGGTAAAGATCGTCTCCGGCTCCTCAGCTACAATATTCAGGCTGGGGTAGATACCAGCAGCTACCGCGAGTATGTGACCAAGAGTTGGAAACACATCCTGCCCCATCAGGAACGGCAGAATAATCTGGATTGCATCGCCGGGATCATCAAGGATTTCGACCTGGTCGGCCTGCAGGAGGTCGATTCGGGCAGCCTTCGTAGCGGCTTTATCGATCAGACTGAATACCTTGCCAGTCAGGCCGACTTTCCCTACTGGCACAAACAGGTCAATCGGCGCATCGGTAAACTAGCTCAGCACAGTAATGGAGTGCTCAGTCGCCTGATGCCTTCGGCGATTGCCGAGCACCAGCTGCCGGGGCTGCCGGGACGGGGCGCATTGCTGATCGAGTTTCAGACCAGTGAGCAGCCCCTGGCCATTTGCATTCTCCATCTGGCGCTGGGCAAGCGCGCGCGGATGCGTCAGCTTGCCTATGTGAGCGAGGTCATCTCCCACTATTCTCATCTGGTGTTGATGGGGGACTTCAACTGCGGTTGTGGCTCCCGCGAATTCACCTATCTGATGGAATCCACCGGTCTGCAGGGATCCTCCTGCAACCTGCACACCTTTCCGAGCTGGCGTCCCAAGCGCAAGCTCGACCATATCCTGGCGTCCCCCAGCCTGCGTGTCGCCAGGACCGAGGTGCTTCACTACACCCACTCCGATCATCTGCCGATCATGCTGGAGATCGAACTGCCTGATAATGTGGATCTGGCACGAGCCGCCTGACAGCACCATTTTTTGCTTTTCCGGCAGGGGCTGGATAACCTTCAGCAGAATGCTACAAAGCTTGGGAACTCTTTTCACAGAAGAATAAGATGGACGTTGATAAGGATTTGAAAAAGGCCTACGAGGAGCTGCTCAAGAAAACCGAGCAGGAGTCAGATAGACGCCTCGAGGCAGAGTCGCTGTTGACTCGAACTATCGTTCGGCTGTGCCTGGCCTGCTCCGGCCTCGATCCAAATCTGGATCCATACCTTAAATCGATCCGGGAGTCGCTGCGTAATGGCGTCAACCCCGACTTGCTCAAGGAACTGAATGAGCTTTCAGATACCTTGATACGTCTTGGTTCGCCGGATGAGGCACCGCCTGCTGTTGTCTGGCATAAACTCACCTCCCGTTTGCGCCTCTCCGAAGCGGATGCCAGCGAGGCGGAAAAGATCTTCGGTCAGTTGCAGGCTGATCCCCAGGCGGCCGGGGAGCAGGAGTTGGACCGTCTTGCCCTGCTGCTGAGCCACGCGATTGGCGGCGATGGGAAGCAGAATAGCTTTTTTGACCGGCTGATCAAGAGCAAGCGTAGCAGTGAGTCGTCTCCTGGCGAGTTGCCAAACCACCTGTTGCGGGAACTGCTTGCTGCCGGCAGCTGGCCTGGGCACTGGAGTACAGAGATCTCTCGCTTTCAGGCGCGGCTCAATGATGATTCGGCAGAGGATGAGTGGATCAGTGTACTCAGGGAGCTGCTTGATCTCACTTCCACATCCTATAGCGACGCCCAGGTTGAGATCCATGAGGCAGAGGAATTTCTGGCGAACCTGACCCGGCGGCTGCACGACCTGGAGACCCACTTCCGCGAGGCTCATGCGATCCGTGAAGAGGTGATCAGCAGCGGGAGGAATCTGAATGTTGAGGTGAACGCCCAGGTCAGTGGCCTGCAGGCATCGATCGCCAAGGCAACTGATTTGGGATATCTGAAGCGTGAGCTGGAGTCCCACCTGTCGGGTATTCAGCAGACCATCGACACCTTCCTCGAGGAGGAGGAGCAGCGCTTCTCCTCCTCTGAAGAGCGCGAACGTATGTTGCGGGAGCGGATGCGGGAGCTTGAGCAGGAGTCGGAGGATCTCCATTTTCGCATGGTCGAGGCGCACCATCTCGCCCTGCTCGATACGGTTACCGAACTGCCGAATCGGCTCGCCTACGAGGAACGGCTGGCACAGGAGGCGGCACGCTTCAATCGATTCGATGCGCCGTTGGCCCTGATGGTCTGGGATGTGGATGACTTCAAGTTGATCAATGATCGTTTTGGCCACCAGGCGGGTGACAAAACACTGCACATTATCGCGCAGAATTTAAAAAAACGGCTGCGCGAAACCGATTTCATCGCCCGCTATGGCGGCGAGGAATTTGTCAGCCTGCTGTGTGGCAGCGATGAGGAGCAGGCGCTAGGGGTGGCCGAGGAGATGCGTCTGGCGGTGGAGAAGAGTGGTTTCCACTCCGGTAGCCGCTCGGTGACAGTCACCATCTCCTGTGGCATCAGTGGCTTTATCAAAGGCGACTCGCCGGAGGCTGTTTTTGCGAGGGCAGATAAGGCGCTGTATGAGGCAAAACGCGCCGGTAAAAATCGCTGTGTAGTTGCTGATTCTGGTTTTGGCACTTAATCCTGAATAAAGAAGTGGTGCCAGGGTGCGCCGCTCGCCTCAGCCAGTGTGTTGAGTAGACTGGCTGAGGGCTGTGCCTCCTGCGGGAAGATGTTCTCCACATAGAGAAACAGCTGGCCTGAGCCCGCCGTTTGGCGCCATTGGTAGTGAGCAGGATTTTGGCTGTGAGCGCAGTGGGGGCAGGTCGCCTGGTAGTCTTGAGGTTGCTTCTGCCACTCTTCCATTATTCTCTCCCATCCCTGGATGCGCCGCCGGCATTTGCCACAGCGAGGAGGGTTGGTGTTGCGGCCCTGCAGGAAGATTGGTTGGTCCATTGGCAGGATCTGCAGATGACAGAAAGAGCGGTCGTCATCGGTGGGCTCCAGCTCGATATGGGGTGAGCAGCCCATGAAGCTGACCAGTTGCAAGAATCGTTCGCCCAGCAGGAAGCGCCGCTGATCCAGTTGTTCGCCACAGAAGTCGATCTGTCGTAGGCACCCTGTTATGCCGTCGAGAGTTGGCAGGGTGAAAAACGGGTCTTGCGGGGTCAGAACCAACCGCCCGGTGTGCATCGCCATCTGAGTTACTTTTTTACCGGTGTTGGGCGATAGAGCGGCACGGCAGTGATGCTGTTTTTCGGCGAACCATCCACCAGCTTATCGCTGTAGGTGAGGTAGATCAGGGTGTTGCGGCTGGCGTCGTAGAAGCGCACTACCTGCATCGTCTTGAAGAGGATCGAGGTGCGTTTCTTGAACACCTCCTCTCCATCACGCTGGCCGTTGTAGATATCCTCAGCAAGCTGCACCGGCCCGGTCTGGCGGCAGGCGATGGAGGCATCAGAGGTATCCTCTGCCAGGCCCACAGCGCCGCTCATGCCGCCGGTTTTGGCGCGGCTCAGATAACAGGTCACTCCGGCCACTCCTGGGTCATCGAAGGCCTCGATCACTATCTTGTCGTTGGGTCCGAGCATACGGAACTTGGTGCTGACCTTGGCGATGGTCTCTGCCTGTGTGCTAGCCGCCAACACCATCAAGCCGGCTAATGTCGCGTATTTTATCAATTTCATCATCTGCTGGGTTTGTTACCTTTGAGAGGGCCTTATACGATGAGGGCATAGCTTCAGTTGTTCAAGGGGGGGAGGCTTCATGCTGAAGAATAAGCAGTCCAGTCGGGCATTCATTGCCTTTGTTGTAACTTGGGCATTTGCCATTCTGACGGTGACCGGGATTGTGCTCTATGTGGTGCCCCAGGGGCGTATCGCCTATTGGATCCACTGGTCATTTCTGGGGCTGGGCAAGGAGCAGTGGGGAGATCTGCATATGATCTTTGGTGGTCTCTTTATCGCCACAGGGATCTACCACCTCTATTTCAACTGGAAGCCCTTCAAAAAGTACCTGGCTGACCGGGTGAAAGGGCATCTGCAGATCAAGCGGGAACTGGTTGGTTCGCTGCTACTCTCGTTGGTGATCATTATGATGTCGATCTATGCGCTGCCGCCGGTCAATTGGGTATTCGGTCTCAATGATTGGCTGAAGGCGGCCTGGGTCAAGTCACCTGAGATGGAGCCGCCCTTCGGTCATGCGGAAGAGGTCTCCCTGGGCGGTATCTCGAAGCGTATGCGGATCGATCTGCCGGTAGCGATGCAGGCATTACAGAAAGCCGGTATCCGCTTTGAGGGGGCGCGGCAGTCGCTGGAGAAGATCGCTCTGGCCAATGACACTACGCCGATGGCAGTTTATGAAGTGATCCGGCCACATATGGAGAGGCCAGAAAAATTGCAGCTAGGGGAATTGTCGCTTGAAGAACTTGAAGCGCATTTTGCTGGCACTGGTCTGGGACGAAAATCGCTGGCTGAGGTTTGTCAGGAGGTTGGTGTCGAGACCACTGTTGCCATTCAACGTCTTGCCGAGCAGGGTATAGATACCAGTCTGCAGATGAGCCTGCGGGAACTTGCCGGGCGTCATGGCAATTCCCCGGTTGGTTTGGTCAAGATTATCCTCAAGAGTGAATGAGATGATGGGGCGGCAAGCTTTCCGACTCGCCTTAACGATAGGTCTGGCCAATCGAGATTGATCATTGTTCAGGGTGGCAGACGGTTTCGTTCCCGTCAGGGGATGGCGCTGGATCTCGTCACTCCAATTGACGTGGCTGGGCCATGTGAGACCCAATCGTAGTGGCATATCCAGGGAGACCTGTGCAGGTAAGCAGCGAAGTGATACCGCCAAGTGCCGAGGCGGCAGCGTGTAATTTGCCGCGGGTGGGGGGCTATTTTTACGCAAAAGCAGACGCCCCGATGAAAGTGGATCGAGTCACCAAGATGCGAGGCAGCAGCCCCTTTTTCGGTATGTCTGTCGATAAGGAGCCTCTGATCAAGTCATGAGCTCGTATCCTGTGCCCAGAATATCCAGCTTCTGCGTTGCAAATCTTCGCAATAGCCAGCTATTACGTGCGATTTGCGTCTTGAATCTGAAAATTCTGAATCACAATCTACTTCGTCCAGACTTAATCAGAGGCCCCCTAATCTGCGCTGCTGCTATCAGAAGCAGCCCCTTCCCACCGGCATCGGCAGTCCTGCATAGCGACAGACCGATCTAGCGCCCTCTGGAAAGAGCCCGTTGATATATTTTTTGCTCCAGCGGCAGTCGTTTTTGTCTTTGCAGAGATTGCGCGCGAGCACCGGCATCTCCGGTGCAATCTCGAACTCTGCATAAAAACGGTGCAGGAAATCGATGAGGATCCAGTGATCCTCTTCCAAGGTGACACCATCACGTTGCGCGAGGGTCTCTGCAATGAGTGGTGACCAGTCGTTGTGGTCGAGCAGATAACCGTCTTTGTCGGTTGCGATGACATGGCCATCGATAGTCAGCACTGAGGGGTTGCGGAGCCCGGATAAGGCTTGCTGCCGCTCCATTTCCTCCAAACGCATTTCACACCTCCAACAAGGTGTCAGATCAAACTGTGTGCGATTTGTCTTTGTTATACCAACAAAAATAGCAGGGATTTTGGCTGGTGCTCGGGTCTGCTGATCCTGGATAGATGAG
Organism: endosymbiont of Riftia pachyptila (vent Ph05); assembly: GCF_000224455.1. Lineage (NCBI taxonomy): Bacteria > Pseudomonadati > Pseudomonadota > Gammaproteobacteria > endosymbiont of Riftia pachyptila. Next base: position 16,353 of record NZ_AFOC01000019.1, on the reverse strand, counting down.
GCTCGTCGACAATCAAAGCGCGCTGGCGTCCTGATCGGAGCCTGACGGCGACTCATAGAGCTCGATAGGCAGCCCGTCCGGATCGCTAAAGAAACAGAATCGCCGGCCGGTATACTCATCGACCCGCAGTGGCTCGACCTGAACTCCCCGGGCCTGCAGGCTCGCGATGGCGTTGCCGATCTGTTCCACTGCAAAGGCGAGATGCCTGAGCCCCCGCGCCTCCGGATAACTTGGTCGCAGAGGCGCGTCGGGAAAGGAGAATAGCTCGATCTGCACGCCGTCCGGTGCGCGCAGATCGAGCTTGTAGGAATCACGCGCCGCCCGGTAGTGCTCGTCGATCACCGACAGCCCCAGCGTCTCGGTATAGAAGGTTTTGGATCGTGCATAGTCCGAGCAGATGATGGCGATATGGTGAATGCCTTTTATCTTCATAATGCTTCCTGCCAGTCTGGATCTGCAGCAGTCTACTCGGTAGGGCAGTTCGCTGTCAGTGCCTGGCACAGCCTCCTGATCCTATGAACTATTTTTGTTGGACGCTGCCGGTGGAAAGATCAAGCTCTCTTACCGGAGTGAGCGGCGTTGCATGTGTGAATCTGCGGGGTGCTTCTTCCTCCGCCTTGCTGGTGCTCGTCAGAGATGAAAAAACAACCTATAAGTTGCAATATCGGCACACTGTGGGGTGTGGAGGAAATATGGACTTGCCATTGATCGAGACGCTCAGGCGTAAAACGATAACACTGCTGACGACATTCCTGCTGTTGGTGTTGTTGGGATGGAACTGGTCGTTGGGTGCAGTGGAAGCGGAGAGTCTACTCACGCCTGCCGAGTTGATTGCAGCGCTGCGCGAGGGCGGCATGGTCCTCTACATGCGGCATGCAGCGACTGACCACAGCCAGTTCGACCAGAGCCACAATCGGGCAATGTTGCAGGATTGCCGCATGCAGCGGAATCTCTCCGCCGAGGGGCGTCAGCAGGCGGAACGGATTGGTCAGGCGATTCGCACACTGGGGATCCGCATCGATGAGGTGTTTAGCAGCCCCTACTGTCGGTGCAGGGATACTGCTCAGCTGGCATTTGGCGATCACCATGTGATGCAGGCGCTGCACTTTGCGATCGGGATGCGGCAGAGCGAAAGGGCACAGATGAGCGAGATCCTGCGCCGGCAGCTGGGCCAAGCTCCGCGCTCGGGGAGCAACCGGGTGCTGGTCTCCCACACCGCCAATCTGAAGGAGGCGACCGGGCTATGGCCTATGTTAGAGGGGGTGGTGATGGTGTTCCGCCCCCAACAAGGGCAGTCTTATCAGTTTCTTGGGCAGATCAATCCCGATGACTGGCCTGAATAAAATGCCAGACCGGACCTGATCCATGCGTCTCCTCTCCCGCCTTCCACTGCGCAGCAAGTTTCTGGTGGCGCCCTTGATTGGGTTGCTGCTGATGCTCGGGCTGGCGCTGATCTTCCTGAATGCCATCTTCGAGCAGGAGGTACTGTTTGAGCACCTGAACGGTGAGGATCTGCCGATCCTGAATAGGGTGAGCCAGCTCTCGAGCCGGGTCAGCAACAATTATGTGAGGTTGCTGAAGGTGATGGGCGCAGCCGGTCAGGAGCTTGATGAAGAGGGAGTCTATGAACGGGGTACACCCCTGTTGGATGAGCTGAATGAGATCGAAGAGGAACTGAATTCATTGCCCTCTGACTACCCGCTGGACGATCTGGAGCAGGCGAAGTACCGGGTCCTATTGGATGCCTTTGGCGTCTATCGCAACGACGTGATCACGGCGGTGGAGATGGGTACGGTTAATCTGGAGATGGCCGGCTTTCACATCAGGGGGGTGGCTCGCCACTATCTGGCGATCAATCAGTTGTTTCAGGAGCTACAGCGGATCTTTCAGGAGGATATTAAGCGGGAGATCGGCAAGCAGTGGGAGCACTCCAAGCAGCAACTGATCAACTACTCCATGTTGCTGATCATCACTGTGGCCGGCATGATCGTTTCCGGACTACTGTTGGCGCGGCTCATGTCGGCTGATGTGCAACGCATGATCAAGGCGATGGTGGAGTTGGCCAAGGGCAACACCGGGGTGCAGGTTCCCGCCTCGGTGATGGCTTCCCGTGAGCTGAAGGCGATGGGACAGGCACTGATTGTATTCCGCGATTCACTGATCAAGCTGGCGGACTCCCAGGAGCGTTACCAGCAGCTTGCCCAGCACGATACACTGACCGGTCTGCCCAACCGCCTGCTATTCCATGATCGACTCAACCATGCGCTAAATCGCGCCAACCGTAGCAAGATCGGTCTGGCGCTGCTGTTTCTCGATCTGGACCGATTCAAGCAGATCAATGACGCCTTCGGCCACCCGATGGGGGATCGCCTGCTGGCGCTGGTAGCGAAGGATCTGCTCGAGGCGTTGCGCGAAGAGGATACCATTGCGCGCCTGGGTGGGGATGAGTTCGTGGTAATCCTTGAGGGGGTGCATGGGCGTGACCATGTGATCAACGTGGCCGAAAAGCTACTCGCTGTGATCGGCAGGGAGCGCAGTCTCGACTCGCTGCAGATGCATATCGGCGTCAGCATTGGTATCAGCCTCTACCCGGAGGATGGCGAGGATGTCACCACCTTAGTGCGCAATGCAGATGCTGCGATGTACCAGGCCAAGGCCAAAGGACGCAATGGCTATGCCTTCTACACGCCAATGCTGACCGAGGTGTTGGAGGCATCATTCGAACTGGAACGGGCCATGCGTCAAGCGGTGGAGCAGGAGCAGTTCCTGCTCCTCTATCAGCCACAGGTGGATGTCGAGAGTGGGGATATTGTCGGTGTAGAGGTGTTGCTGCGTTGGCAGCATCCGGAGTTGGGTTTGATGCTTCCAGAGCAATTTATCTCTCTGGCGGAGGAGAGCGGGTTGATCCTGCCGCTCGGTCGATGGCTGGTGCGGCAGGCATTGCAACAGGCGTCTCAATGGCAGCTAGACGGCCTGAGGCCGGTGCGTCTCTCCATCAACATCAGCAACCATCAGCTAGCTGATGTGCAGTTTGCCAGTGAGTTAGGTGAACTGCTGGGGCAGTTCGGACTCGATCCCGGTTTAATTGAACTGGAGGTGACCGAGAACAGCTGTGCCGAGAACCTTGAGATACTGATTGAACACCTGGAGAGCATCAAGGCGCTGGGGGTGCAGATCGCCATCGACGACTTTGGTACCGGCTACTCCTCTCTCAGCTATCTGAAACAGTTTCCGGTCGACACCCTGAAGGTCGACCGTACCTTCATTCATGATCTGATTGGCAGCATGGAAAATCAGGCGATCGTGCGGGCGATGATTGTGCTAGGCAGGAGCCTGGGTCTGCAGGTAATCTCCGAGGGTGTGGAGCAGTCGGCTGAGCTGGCGTGGCTGCGGGCCGAGGGCTGCGACACTTATCAGGGGTTTCTGCACAGCCAGCCGATGTCGGCCGAGGCCTTTGCGCAGCTGATCATGCCCTGAACAGAAAAAAGCCACCCCGGATGGGATGGCTTTTTTGATATGGCGCGCCCGAAGGGATTCGAACCCCTGGCCTCTGCCTCCGGAGGGCAGCGCTCTATCCAGCTGAGCTACGGGCGCATGACGATCCTGTCTGCGAAAGACGGCGTAGTTTACCGCCCAGCAAAGGGCGCGTCTATCCGAGGATTCGATCTTTGCCCATCTACCTGTATAATCTCGTGATTTTCTAATGGATGGTCGGCCCAGCGGGCTGTTCGCGATATTTAACGAGGGGGTTTCCAGTGATGAGTAGGGCTGCTTTGAAGATGGGTAGGTTGGTGATGGCGGGTGCTCTGGGCGTGACGCTGTGCGCGAGTGCCTGGGCCGAAGAGCGTGCCGATGTGCGTGTTCGCATCAGCCCGGTAGGCAAGGTGGCTGTTGAGGGGCAGGCGGCTCCTGCTGCTCCTGCGCCAGCTGCAGCAGCGGCGCCGAAGCCCGCTGCTAATGCCGCGCCGGCAGCGGCAGCACCAGCCGCTGCTGGATCTGCCGGCGCCGCACTCTATGCGGCGAAGGGATGTGCCGGCTGTCATGGGGCGGATGCCAAAAAGACCGTAATGCCGGTCTACCCCACGCTGGCGGGACAGAGCGTTGCCTATCTGGTCGCGCAGATGAAAGACATCAAGACGGGTGCCCGCCACAACGGCCAAGCGGCGGTCATGAAGGGCGTGATTGCCGGTGTCTCAGATGCGGAGATGCAGACCATTGCCGAGTGGTTGAGCGGGCTGTAGGTCTTCTCTGCACCGCCGCTTGAACAACAGGCCGCCGCTGGGCGGCCTGTTGCGTTGTGGGTGATCAGGAGAGCATCGCCCTCAGGTTCGCTAAGTGAGCGCTGCCGCGCTCCTGTTTCTGTTCCGGTGAGAGGCTGCTCTTGCCCCCCTCCCAGCTGAGATCCTCCTCCGGCAGCTCCTGCAGAAAACGGCTCGGTTCGCAACGGACCAGCTCGCCGTAGCGTTTGCGTTTGGCGGCGTAGGTCATGGTCAGGCTGCGCTGGGCGCGGGTGATGCCGACGTAGGCGAGGCGGCGCTCCTCCTCGATATTCTCCTCCTCGATGCTGCTGCGATGGGGCAGCAGCTCCTCCTCCATGCCGACCAGGAAGACATGGGGGAACTCCAGCCCCTTGGCGGCGTGCAGGGTCATCAGGTGCACCTGGTCGTTGTCACCGGCCTCCTCGTTCTGCCGCTCCAGCACATCCATCAGGGTCAGATGGCTGACCATCTCGGCCAGGCTCTTCTCCTGTTCATCCTTGGCCAGCGCGCCGAGCCAGTCGCACAGATCGTTGACGTTCTCCATGCGCCGCTCAGCGATGGCGTCGCTGCTGGCATTCTCGCGCAACCAGCTGTCGTAGTCGATGTCGCGCACCAGGGCTTGGGCGATCTGCTTGGGTGGCTCCGACTCGGCGCGTCGGGCGAAGCTGCTGATCCACTCGGCAAAGCCGCGCAGCCGAGTCAGGGCGCGTTCGCCCAGCTGTTCACCCAACCCCAGCTCGTCACAGGCGCTGAACAGGCCGATCTCGCGCCGCTGGGCGTAGGCGCCGAGCTTCTCCAGGGTGGCGGGGCCGATCTCGCGGCGTGGGGTATTGATCACGCGCAGGAAGGCGGCGTCATCGTCGGGATTCGCCAGCAGCCGCAGGTAGGCCATTACGTCCTTGATCTCGGTGCGTGAGAAGAAGGAGGTGCCGCCGCTGAGGAAATAGGGGATCTTGTGGATGCGCAGGGCCTTTTCGAACAGCCGCGCCTGATGGTTGCCGCGGTAGAGGATGGCGTAGTCGCCGTGGCTGGTCTTCTTCTGGAAGCGGTGGTGGAGGATCTCGCTCACCACCCGCTCCGCCTCATGCTCCTCGTTGCGGCACTCGATCACCCGCAGCTCCTCGCCAGGGCCGAGTTCACTCCACAGACGCTTGTCGAAGACGTGGGGGTTGTTGCTGATCAGCTGGTTGGCGGCCCTTAGAATGCGCCCGCTGGAGCGGTAGTTCTGCTCCAGCTTGATCAGCCGCAGGCCGGGAAAGTCCTGCTGTAGCCGCACCAAATTTTCCGGGCGGGCGCCGCGCCAGGCGTAGATCGACTGGTCGTCGTCGCCCACCACGGTAAAGCTGGCGCGCAGCCCGACCAGCTGCTTGACCAGCTCGTACTGCGCTAGGTTGGTGTCCTGGTATTCGTCCACCAGCAGGTGGCGGATGCGGTTTTGCCAAGCTTCGAGTGCCTCGGGGTGATCGCGGAACAGCTGCACCGGCAGCAGGATCAGGTCGTCGAAGTCGACCGCGTTGTAGGCCTTCAGATGGCGCTGGTACTCGGCGTAGATGATGGCGTTGCGGGTGTCCAGGTCGTCTTCCGCCTGGGCCAGCGCCTGTTCGGGCTCGATCAGGTCGTTCTTCCACTCGGAGATGCGCCACAGCGTGCTGGAGACGATGCTGTCGTCACCGCTGCCGTGGCGCTTCATCAGCTCTTTCAGCAGGGTGGCGCCATCCTGGTCGTCGAAGATCGAGAAGCCCGATTTATAGCCGAGCCGCTTCAGCTCGCGACGCAGAATGTTCAGCCCGAGGGTGTGAAAGGTGGAGATGCTCAGACCCCTGCCGCGCTTGCCGCTGAGCTGCTTGGCGACTCGCGCTTTCATCTCCCGCGCCGCCTTGTTGGTGAAGGTGACGGCGGTGATGTGGCGGGCATCGATGCCGCACTTCTCTACCAGATAGGTGATCTTGGTGGTGATGACCCGGGTCTTGCCGCTGCCGGCACCGGCCAGCACCAGTAGCGGGCCGTCGATGTAGCGCACCGCCTCGGCCTGTCGTGGGTTGAGATCAGCCATCGCTGAAGAGGTCGCGTTTGTGGTGGAACAGGGTGGAGATGTCCTCTTCGCCGTGGCCCTCGTTGAGCAGCGAACGATAGTCGGCCAGGGTCATCTCCACTATCGGCAGCTCAACTCCCAACTGCGCCGCCATCTGACGGATGATCTCCAGATCTTTGTTGTGCAGGGCCAGCTTGAAGCCGGGGGTGAAGCTGTTGTTCACCATGGTTTTGCCGCGATGGTCGAGGAACCAGTTGCCGGCGGCGCCGCCGCCGACCACCTCGATCACCTTGTGCATATCGAGTCCCTGTTGCTGGCCGAAGGCGAGAGCCTCGGTGACCGCCTGATTGATGCCGGCGACCATGATCTGGTTGACTGCCTTGGTGGCCTGACCGCTGCCCACTGGACCCATGTGAGTGACGCTGTTGGTGATGGCGGTGAGGGTCGGGCGCAGCCGGTCGAGGGTGGCGGCGTCGCCGCCCACCATCATCGCCAGGGTGCCGTTTATTGCCCCCTCGGAGCCGCCGGAGACCGGTGCGTCGAGGAACAGTGCGCCGCGGTCGGTAACCCGTCTGGCTGCCTCGCGGGCGGTCTCGCTGTTTACGGTGGAGGTGTCGAGCACCACCTTGCCCAGTGCCAGGCCGGATAGTAGCTGATCGACCACCTGTAGCAGGTCGTTGTCGGCGGAGACGCTGGTGATGATCAGTTCGCAGCCGGCAGCGAGGCTGGTCGGGTCATCAAACAGTGTGCAGTTGTGTTCGTCGGCAAATGCTTCGGCGCGGCTGCGGGTGCGGTTCCAGGCGCCGGCCAGGGCGCCGCTGCGCTGTAGGTTGGCGGCCATGCCCTGGCCCATGGTGCCGAGGCCGATGACGCCGGTTTTGATCAGGTTGGAGTCAGTCACGATGCTTCTGCTCGGGTGTGCGGAGCGGGCAGATTACGCAGCCGCCTGTGCCAATGCAACCAAACTGGTCGCGTTTCGGGCTTCGTGTGTGTGGGCAGGCTTGCTATGATGCGAGGCCCACCAAATCGGGCCTTCGAGGCAGATAGAGGATATGAGTATTCAGCAAAAAGATCGGCGTTCGCGCCCTCGTCCTGGCAAGGAGCCGCAGCTCACCCGTGAGTCCTGGCGGGTGTTCCAGATTATGGCGGAGTTTGTCGAGGGATTTGAGCAGCTGGCGCAGATTCGCCCCTCGATCAGCTTTTTCGGTTCGGCACGCACTCCCAGGGATCACCCCCACTATGGGCTGGCAGAGGAGATCGCCCGGCTCTGCTCCGATAGTGGTTTCTCCGTGGTCAGCGGTGGTGGTCCCGGCATCATGGAGGCGGCCAACAAGGGGGCTTATGAGGGCAAGTCGCCGAGTATCGGGCTGAATATCCAGCTGCCCAAGGAGCAGTCGGGCAATCCTTATCAGGATATCTCATTGCAGTTCCGCCACTTTTTCTCGCGCAAGGTGATGTTTGTTAAATACGCCTCCGCCTATGTGGTGCTGCCGGGGGGGTTTGGCACCCTTGATGAGCTGGCGGAGATTCTCACCCTGGTGCAGACTGGTAAAACACGCGAGATTCCGATCATCCTGGTGGATGGTCAGTTTTGGAGCGGACTGTTGGACTGGTTTCGCCACAGCCTGTGCGAGGCGGGAACCATCGATCCGGAGGATCTGGATCTGCTGCAGGTCTGTAATGAGCCACAGGAGGTGGTGGATGCAATCTTCTCCCACTACGAACATCGTGGTTTTGAACCTTCTGCGGCGGAGCAGGAGATGTTGCTGGAGCTCTGATAAGGGATTTCAAGGAGAGTGGAATGAGTAGAAAAAGCTATTTTCTGTTGTCATTGAGCGGTCTGTTGTTGACGCCGGCATTTGCCGAAGAGCCGGCGGCTGTGCCTGTGCCGCCACAGATCCCCTCGGCGGTGCTCGATGGCGAGGCGCTGGAGCCAGAGATCACTATCCTCAAGCGTGAGGATAGAACGATCCACGAGTATCGAATCAACGGCCAACTCTACATGGTGAAGGTGGTGCCCCAGGCGGGCGCACCCTACTACATGGTCGACCGGGATGGTGATGGGGAGTTCGACTCCCGTCACCGTGAGCCGGGGGATGTCGCTGTGCCCCAGTGGGTGATTTTTCGCTGGTAGGTGTGGTGTTGCGATGATCTGTGGGGTGGCGGGCGATGTTTGAGCGGCTGGCGCGGTTGGCCGATGCCTTTGATGCGCTCAATGAGTGGCTTGGCCAGGCAGTCTCCTGGCTAAGCTTGCTGATGGTGTTGGTGACCTTTCTGGTGGTGGTGCTGCGCTATGCCTTCGATCTAGGCTGGATCGCGATGCAGGAGTCGATCACCTATATGCATGCGGCGCTGTTTTTGGTCGGTGCTGCCTATACCCTGAAGCACAAAGGGCATGTGCGGGTGGATGTTTTCTTCGGTCGCTTCTCGGCGCGAGCCAAGGCCTGGGTCGATCTGCTCGGCAGCCTGCTGTTGCTGCTGCCGGTCTGTCTCTTTATCTTCTCTGTCAGCTGGGACTATGTGGCGCAATCCTGGTCGCTGTATGAGGGCTCCCGGGAGGCGGGTGGTTTGGATGGGGTCTATCTGCTGAAGAGCCTGATCCTGGTAATGGCAGCACTGCTGGTGCTGCAGGGGTTGTCGATCATGATCCGCTGCGGCCAGGTGCTGAGGAAGCTGCGGGCATGATGCCGGAGCTGTTGCCGCTGCTGCTGTTTCTTGCTGTTTGCTTGGTGCTGTTGCTGGGCTATCCGGTGGCCTTCTCGCTGGGCGGAACGGCGCTGGCGTTTGCCTGGATTGGTGGCTTTACTGGCTATTTTGATGGCGCCTTCCTGGAGGCCCTGCCGAATCGCCTCTACGGCATCATGACCAACGAGACGCTGATCGCGGTGCCGCTGTTTGTCTTCATGGGGGTGATGCTGGAACGCTCCCGGGTGGCAGAGAATCTGCTCGATACCATGGCGGCCCTGTTCGGCCCGCGGCGTGGCGGTCTGGGCATCTCGGTGACGCTGGTGGGGATGCTGCTCGCCGCCAGTACCGGCATTGTTGGCGCCACGGTGGTCACCATGGGGTTGTTGTCACTGCCCACTATGCTGCGGCGCAACTACGACCCGGCCCTCTCCAGCGGCGTGATCTGCGCCGCCGGCACTCTCGGCCAGATTATCCCCCCCTCGATCGTGCTGGTGCTACTCGGCGATGTGCTCTCTGCCGCCTATCAGCAGGCGCAGCTCGACATGGGCATCTTCTCGCCAGATACCGTCTCGGTGGGGGATCTGTTTGTCGGCGCGCTGATCCCGGGGCTGCTGCTGGTGGTGCTCTATCTGCTCTATATCGGTGGTGTTGCCGTGTTCAGACCCGCTGCGGTGCCGGCTCTTCCAGAAGAGGAACGGGAGCAGGAACTGGGGCGGCTCTGGCGGCGGGTGGTGAAGGTGCTGTTGCCACCGTTACTGCTGATCTTTGCGGTGCTGGGTTCGATCCTGGGAGGGTTGGCCACGCCCACTGAGGCGGCCTCAGTGGGGGCGGTCGGGGCGATGCTGCTGGCGCTGAGTCAGGGGCAGCTGAATCGTGAGACCTTGCGTGCGGTGATGCTCGGCACCACCCGAGTGACCAGCATGGTATTCCTGATCTTTATCGGCGCCTCGCTCTTCTCACTGGTTTTCAGAGGCTTCGGGGGCGATGAGGTGGTGACCGATTTCCTCACCGATTTGCCGGGCGGCGTGGTGGGGGCGGTGGCGTTGGTGATGCTGGTGATGTTCCTGCTCGGTTTCATCCTCGATTTTATCGAGATCACCTTCGTGGTGGTGCCGATCGTCGGGCCGATCCTGCTGGCGATGGGGCTCGATCCGGTCTGGCTCGGGGTGATGATCGCGATCAACCTGCAGACCTCTTTTCTCACCCCGCCGTTCGGTTTTGCGCTCTTCTATCTGCGCGGGGTGGCGCCGCCGGAAGTAAGTACCGGCGCGATCTATCGAGGCGTGGTGCCGTTTATCCTGATTCAGTTGTTGGTGCTCGGCCTGCTCGCTTTGTGGCCGGAGATGGCGACCTGGCTGCCGGGGGTGTTCTACGGCTAGCCAGGTGTTCTGGATGGGGTTCAGGCGAGGGCAATGCGGCCCGCGACCGGAGCGAAGGATTGCCCCATCTCGAGGGTTGCGGCGCGAACCAGCTGGGGTTGGGCGGCGCTGAACCGGATCCCCATGCCGGTGGTGTTGGCGTGCATCACTTGGGCGGCGATGCTCCACTGCTGCCCGTGGAAGCTGAAGCTGACTTCGATCTGCTCACCGATGGAGAGCTGTCTGGAGTCGAGCTCCAGCATCATTCCTTCAGTCGAGATGTTTCTGGCAACTCCATCTTTTTGAGAGCCCTCTCTGCTGGTGATCGTTGCGACGAAAGTGGTGGGGTGGCGCTGATTGGTCCGGTTGGATCGCTGCATTCCTTGTGTGCTCCTAGCTGGTCACTCGCCTGTGGATGTTACATGAAAATTACCTGGCAGATCATACGGCTAATTCCTGAGCGAAATATAGACGAAGTTTGTCGAGCCGTTGGCATTTTTTCGAATCTGATCCAATAGCGACTATTTGCTCAGTTCCTTGAGCATTTTTTGCAACGCTTGACCGCGATGGCTGAGGCTGTTTTTGACCTCGGCGGAGAGTTCCGCTGCGCTGCAGTTGTGCGTTGGCACAAAGAACACTGGATCGTAGCCAAAGCCGTTTTCGCCGCGGGGTTCGCTGAGAATGTACCCCTCCCATGTCCCTTGGCAGATAGTGGGGGTGGGATCGTTGGCGTGGCGCATGTAGACCATCAGGCATCGGAAGCGGGCGCTGCGCTGGGCCTCGGGTACCCCCTGCAGATCCTGCAGCAGCTTCTGCAGATTCTCCTGATCGCTGGCGCCGGCGCCAGCAAAACGAGCCGAGTAGATGCCGGGGGCTCCGTTGAGGGCATCCACCTCGATGCCACTGTCGTCGGCGATGGCGGGCAGCCCGCTCAGCTGCGCCGCGTGGCGTGCCTTGAGAATCGCGTTCTCGACAAAGCTCAGGCCGGTCTCTTCCGCCTCCGGGATGTCGAAGGCCTTTTGCGGCACCACCTGCAGATGTTGGCTGGTGAGTAGTTGGTTGATCTCACGGACTTTGCCGGCATTGTTGCTGGCGAGCACGATACGTGAATCGCTCGGTCTGTCGTTCATGGATTGTTCTCGAGATGGGGTGTCAGTCCTGGGAGAGGGCCTGTTGCTGTAACTGGATGAGTTGTTGGATGCCCTGGCTGGCCAGATCCAGCATGGCGTCGAGTTCCTGGCGTGAATAGGCGGCAGCTTCGGCAGTGCCCTGGACCTCAATGAAGCCACCCTGATCGTTCATTACCACGTTCATGTCGGTCTCGGCGCTGGAGTCTTCAGCATAGTCGAGGTCGAGGATTGGTGTGCCCTTATGGACGCCGACCGAGACTGAGGCCACTGGGCCGATCATCGGGTCGGTTTTGAGCAGATCCTGCTGCAAGATATGTTGCACTGCGTCGTGCAGGGCGATCCAGGCGCCGGTGATGGAGGCGGTGCGGGTGCCGCCATCAGCCTGGATCACATCGCAGTCGAGGGCGATGCTGCGCTCACCTAGCGCCTGCAGGTCGATGGCTGCGCGCAGCGAGCGCCCGATCAGGCGCTGGATCTCCATGGTGCGACCCCCTTGCTTGCCGCGGGATGCCTCACGCCCCATGCGGCTGTCGGTGGAGCGTGGCAGCATGCCGTATTCGGCAGTGACCCAGCCGCGCCCCTGGCCGCGCATCCAGCCGGGCACGCGCTCTTCCACGGAGGCGGTACAGATGACCTTGGTATCGCCAAACTCTACCAACACCGAGCCTTCGGCGTGTTTGGTGTAGTGGCGGGTGAAACGGATCGGGCGGAGTTGGTCGGGTTGACGGCCGGAGGGTCTCAAATGGGGTTCCTCATAGTTTGGATTTGTGCGTCGCCTCGATGACGGCGCCACGCAGGCTGTTGATCGCCTCCTCCAGCGCCTTATCGCTCGGCAGTTCGGGGGTGTCGGGCATGGGTGTGTTGTCACCAAGTGCCATGCTGAAGTCGGCGGGTTTGAGGTTTACCGGTGCGGTCCCCCAGCGCAGGCCGATAGCCGTAACGTTGTCGCTCTCCGGTTGGCTGTTGGCAGCGGCCCGGTTGCTGAGCATCTCGATCAGCTGGCTCAACGGCTGGCTGATATCGCTGAGCTGCTGCGCCATGACACGTTCCTGCAGGGCACCCCAGAAACCGTCACTGCAGAGCATTAGCACATCATCCCGTTGCAACTTAAAGGGGCCGCTGAATTCGGCGACCGGGCGGTTGGAGATGCCACCGAGACAGCGGGTGACATAGTTACGATAGCGGTGTGTCGCGGCCTGGGCGGCGGAGATTACACCCTGTTGACGCAACTGCTCGACGTAGGAGTGGTCGGCAGTGCGGTGGGCGATTACGCCCTCGCGCAGCAGGTAGATGCGGCTGTCGCCGGCGTGGGCCCAGTAGGCATTGCCATCCTGGATCAGGCAGAGCGTGGCGGTGGTGCGGGGTTCGATGGGCGGCTGCTGATCTCGGCCGAACTCGAGGATTGAGCGGTGCGCCATGTCCATCAGGCCGCTGAGGAAGACTCGAGGAGAAGAGATTGGTTTGCGGCTGGTCAAAAATGATTTGCGGCAGGTGTTCATCAGGACCTGCGCTGCCATTTCTCCTCGCGGATGTCCGCCCATGCCGTCGGCCAGCGCCAGCAGTACTGAGTCGGGGGATTCCATGATCAGGCAGCGGTCCTGGTTCAGCGATCGGTTGCCGATCAGAGTGCACTGGCCGGAATGATATTTCATGAAGAGACCCTCTTGCCCGCAGGCGCATGTGGCTGAGAGCTCCCCACCATCAGGCTCCTGTCGTTGTCATTGCCGCTTTGCTTGTGGTTGAGGGCAGAAAGCAGCTGACCGGCGTTTTGCGGGCGGTTTTCGTGATTGATCTCCATCGCCCAGTCGATGGCCTCCAGCATGTGGGCCGGATAGCGCTTGCGAAAGGCTCGGCTGGCGGGCTTGAGTTTATCTTTGGCATGGCGCTCGATGGCAGAGGGTGGGGCCTTGCCGTCGAGGCAGGCGCGCATGCTGGCGCCGATTGCATAGACGTCGCTCCAGGGGCCGACCTCGCCCGACTGGTAGTACTGCTCCACCGGGGAGAAACCGGTGGTGACGATGCGGCCGTTGCGCCCCCCTTCGCCCTGGATCTGATGTACTGCACCGAAGTCGAGCAGCAGCGGGCTGCCACCGGTGCGCAGATGGATGTTGCTTGGCTTGATGTCGAGATGCAGTAGGTTGCGGGAGTGGATCAGGTTGAGCGCGTCGAGAATCGGCGGGAATACCGTCATCATAAAACGGGTGCTAAGGCCACCGCTGCGTTTTTTGATGTAGCTGGCAAGGTTCTTGCCGCGCTCATGATCCATCACCAGATAGCCGGTATTGTTGGCAAGGAAAAAACCACGCACCTGTACGATATTGGGGTGGCGCAGCGACGCCAGCACCTTGACCTCTTGATGAAACAGCCGGCGGCTGCGGTGGAAGTTCTCGGTGTGCTTTTTCGGATTGATTACATCAACCCGCTTGCCCTCGCCACGGCAGGCCAGCTTCTTTGGTAGAAACTCCTTGATGATCACTTCGTCCTGGGTGTCCTCATCCTCGGCTAGATAGATCAGGCTGAAGCCGCCACTTGCGACCACTTTCATGATCACAAAGCTGTCTATGACAGTACCGGGTTCAAGGCTGTCGCGTGTCTGCTCCATCACTGCTGATTCTCAATCGAGGGAAGCCCGATTATACGGCCACGGCGGCAAAAATGGAGGCTGCAACTGTGCGCTTATCACATTATGATACAAAGAAAGATCGCAGGGAATTAAATTCCTCGTGAAATGGTATGCGAATCCGGACGGTTTTGCTCTACCGGCACTGGCAGTGTTCGCCCTGGTTTTGTGTGACCAAGGGGTAGAGGTGGCGCTTAACTCGATGACCCAACCTGATATGAGGAGTGAATCTGATGGTCAGCAGCATGACTGCCTTTGCCCGGCAAGAGTATCGCGGTGAGCTGGGGGTGATGAGTTGGGAGATCCGCTCGGTCAACCACCGCTATCTTGAGATGCATCTGCGCCTGCCGGAAGAGCTGCGCGTCCTTGAGAGCGGAGTGCGCGAGCGGATCGCCGCCAAACTGGGGCGTGGCAAGCTCGACTGCAGCCTGAAGTTTGTGCCGGGCCAGACTGCAGCGGCGGATCTGCAGGTCAACTCTCGGCTGGTCTCCCAGCTGCTGGCGGCTGGTGATGAGATCGCCTCGGTGATGGGGGGGGCCGCGACGATCCAGGTGATGGATCTGTTACGTTGGCCTGGGGTGCTGGAGGAACAGGAGCGTGACTTTGCACCGATCGCTCAGCAGGCGATGGAGTTGTTGGAGCAGACCCTTGATTCACTGCAGCAGGCCCGCCAGCGTGAAGGCGCGCGTCTGGCGGAGATCGTGATGCAGCGTCGCCATGCGATGCAGGATCAGGTGGCTCAGGTGCGCGAACTGATGCCGAAGGTGCTGCAGAGCGTGCGACAGAAGATTCGTCAGCGTCTCGAAGAAGTGATGGCGGAACTGGACGAGGCCCGCCTGGAGCAGGAGATGGCGCTGCTCGCCCAGCGCCTCGATGTGGATGAGGAGATGGACCGACTCGATACCCATCTGCAGGAGCTGGAGCGGATCATCAGTGAGGTGTCTGAGCCGGTGGGGCGGCGTCTCGATTTTCTGATGCAGGAGCTGAACCGCGAGGCCAATACCCTCACTTCCAAATCCAACGATGTTGAGGTGACCCGCATCGCGGTGGAGATGAAGGTCCTGATCGAACAGATGCGTGAGCAGATCCAGAATATCGAGTAAGTATTGGTCTCAGTCGAAAGCAGGCACAGGAGGAGTCGCCATGATCTTCAGGCTTAGGGCCATTTTCAGCGCGCTGCTGGTGAGTGTGCTGTTGCTAGCCTGCGCCACCTCACCAACCGGACGCAACCAGCTGCTGATCATCTCCGAGGAGCAGGCGATTGCATCCTCCCGACTGGCCTACCAGGAGATGCTCGAGCCCTATGCGAAGGAGGGCAAGCTCGACAACGATCCGCAGCTGAAGGCGCGGGTGGAGTGGATCGCTGAACGCTTGATCGCCCAGGCGATCCGCATGCGTCCTGAGACCAGTTCCTGGGAGTGGAGCATCAAGATCATTGACGACCCAGAGACGGTCAATGCCTGGGCCATGGCCGGAGGCAAGATGGCGCTCTATACGGGGCTGGTGGAGCAGGTCAAGCCGACCGATGACGAATTGGCTCAGGTGCTGGGTCACGAAATCAGCCACGCACTGGCAAAACACTCGGCAGAGAAGATGTCGATGGCGATGATGACTCGCCTCGGCGTGATCGCGGTTGGCGCCGCTTCCGACCGACCGGCGTTGACCATGGCTGGGGCGGCACTGGCGGCCAAGCTGGCGCTGGAGCTGCCCAACAGTCGCACCGCCGAGAGCGAGGCGGATCGCATCGGCATCGAGCTGGCGGCAAAGGCGGGCTATGATCCCCGTGCCGCCGTCTCCCTCTGGCAAAAGATGGCGAAGGTGGGCGGCGACAACCCGCCGGAGTTTCTCAGTACCCACCCTGCACCGCAGAGTCGGCAGCAGACCCTGAGCGATCTGGCGCAGGAGATGATGCCCTACTATCGGGACAAGTCGCCGCGCCCGATCTATCCCTTAAAGCCCTGACCCCACCGATCATCACGGAATCCACTATGTCGACAGGTACCCTCTATATCCTCTCCGCTCCCTCTGGTGCGGGCAAAACCAGCCTGTTGAAGGCATTGCGCGAGCGTGATCCCGCACTTGCCGTATCGGTCTCCCATACCACTCGGTCGATGCGCCCGGGCGAAACTGACGGGGTCGATTACCATTTTGTCGACCATCAGAGTTTCCTGCACATGGTGGAGACCGGCGCCTTCATCGAGCATGCGGAGGTCTTCGGCAACTTCTACGGTACTGCCGAGGCGTCGGTGCGCAGGCAGCTCGAGCA
>NZ_AFOC01000020.1:0-40962 GCF_000224455.1 endosymbiont of Riftia pachyptila (vent Ph05) | reverse complement strand
GATGAGCTTGGTAAAGGAGAATGTCTAGGGAGGTCGTGGTGCACGGTGGGTTGTTGTGCCGTAGGATGCGGTTCACTCTTCACCGCATAAATCGCGACGGATGCCTTCTGCTACTGCAGCGTTGTCATACGAACCAGTGTATCAGGAAATAGGTAAGCCAGGACGATCATCAGGGGGATAACATAGAAGTAGAGTCTCATCGTAGTGCGGATATATTGGTTGGCATTGATCAGTTCCATGAAGTGATCCACGATCATGCGTCCCTTGTAGCCGATGGTCACTGCGACGATGATGATCACCGCCAAGCTGGTATCAGCGGTCTCTGCGATAAAGGCACTGAGCAGTGTCAGCAGCATCAGCTGTATCCAGACAAAGTCGATGTTCTTGTTGCTGAGCATGATGTATCCCGTTAGCGCAAGACATAGAGCAGTGGAAAGATGACGATCCAGGCAAGATCGATCATGTGCCAGTAACAGGCAACCGCTTCCAATCCACCGTGATTCTGCGCAGTGAAGCTACCGCGTTTGACACCCATGATCGCCCATAGCACCGCAGCGCTGCCCCAGCCGACATGCAGCATGTGATTGAAGGTGGTGTAGTAGTAGACGGTAAAGAAGGTGTTGGTATCCTTTGTGATACCCACGCTTTCATTCCAGTGGTATTCCCAGCTCTTGATCAGCAGATAGGCGGCTCCGGCTAGGATGGCCAGCCATAGCCAGCGCACACAGGCTGTGCTGTCGTCCCGCTTGATAGCCTGCATCGACTTGGCGACGCAGTAGCTGCTGGTGAGCAGGACCAGGGTGTTGAGTACGCCTGCCAGGGTGTTGAGTTTTGTCGGGCCATCGTTAAACAGCTCTGGGTAGTGCGCCTTGGCGATGAAGTAGATGATGAACATCATCGCAAACTCGCTCATCTCAGAGAAAATGCCAACCCAGATAGGCCAGCCTCCCGGCACCCTGCTGGCTGTGGGCAGGGTAGGAGCGTCGTTAGTGCTGCGCGTCTGCGCAGGGGCAGCGGTTATTGCGATATCCATTGTTCTGCTTGGATATTGAGAGGTACCCTCACCATCCTGCCTGAGTGGCTGTGGTCTGCCTTGACCAAGCGCAATTGCTGCTGGTTCGGATGGTGTTTAATGAGTACTGCATGAGGTGATCTCGTATCAATGGGTACTCTTCTGGTTCGTGTAGTGCGCAATAACCAAAGGACATTGCGCCTGACTCTAGAGATAAGACGGCCGCGTCCTTGCGGCCTGGTTGGCAACTATCTCACGCGGAAATGTTTGCTCGTCTCGTTGTTACTCTGATCGGGGTCATCCAACTCCGATTCCACCTCGACGCCATACTCGCCGGTGTTTATTGGCACGGTGAACTGCCCGGTTGCCTCGTCGAAAAACTCCAGTGGAAACTCGTTGCGCAGATCCTGGGTGAAGAACTCCGGAGATTTGTTATAGGGGGTGGTGTTGGAGCTGGGCCTGGTCGCCGGGCTGGAAGTTCGTCTGATTGACGCCGAACAGGCTAGTCCAGCGGTTGGGCAGGGCGCTGCCGTCGTAACTGCTCTCATCGCCTCTCATCGCCGTCGATGTATTTATCGTTCGCGATTTCGCCGTTGACCAGCATGCCCATGTGGATGTTGGACATGTCACGGCTGCCGGGGGTGAGCCGGATGCGGGCGCGATCAAGGGGATAGGTTTTTCCTTGGTTCCTTTCCTTTTTCTACATTGTTTGTTTTTTTTCTGCCGCGCTTCCCAGTCGATCGCCGGAATGCATGGCTGGGCGTTTCCCCAGCCAGGGGTGATGCTGGATTGCCAGCCAAAAACAGAGCAGCAGGGTGGCTGCCACACAGCCCCAGACAAAGGGGGAGTGGATAAAGATCTCGAGCGTGCCCTGGGAGAGCAGCAGCGCCCGCCGCAGGTTCTCTTCGATCAACGGGCCGAGAATGAAGGCGATCAGCAGGGGCGTGGTGGGTAGATCGATCTGGCGCATCGTTAGGCCGGCAAGACCGGTGATCAGGGCCAGCTGGATATCAAAGACCGAGGCCTGCAGGCTGTAGACGCCAAACAGCGCGGTGGTGACGATCGCCGGGTAGAGCGCCCATTCGGGCAGCAGGCTGAGACGGCTGAAGCCACGAATCGCGACCAGGCCGAACAGCAACGGGGTGGAGAGGATCAGCCCCCAGAACAGCGGCGCCAGCTCGGACTGATGTTGGGTGAACAGCAGTGGGCCAGGCGGCAGACCATGCAGGGTAAAGGTGCCGAGGATGACTGCGGTGATCACATCGCCGGGGATGCCCAGCTCCATCAGCGGGATTAGGGTGGCGCCGCAGACGCCGCTGTTGCCTGCCTCGGCGGCGGCCAGGCCGTAAGGCGGCCGGAGCGACGCCGATGCCGGGGATGATTCCCAGCACCACCCCGACCAAACCACCCTGGGTGATGTTGCCAAGGGCAGCGCGGTACTCCTGCCGGGTCAGCCCCTCCGGCCGCTGCCTGGGGGCGCTCGCTGGGGTGCTTGCCGGGCGTCCGGCGATGATCCGCTGAAACGCCTCTGGCAGCACAAATAGGCCGACCATCAGCGGAATCAGGTTGATGCCGGGCAGCAGCTCTGGCTGGCCGAAGGCGAGACGATCGGTTGCCGAGAAGAGGTCTTGGCCGATTGTCGCAAGCAGCAGCCCGAGGGCGAGACTGATCAGACCGCGGCTTGGTGAACGGGTGGCAACTAGCACGATCACCGCCAGCGAAAAGAGCGCCAGGGCGCAAAGTTCGGCCGGTCCTAGATGCAGTGCCAACCCCGCTGCGACTCCGGCACCTAGGATCAGCACCAGCGGAGGGGCACGAATGCAATCGTCCCGGGGGGGGGGCGAAGATCCATGCTGGGTTTCGTTTCACTCAACCTAGCCTACGGGCTACCGCCGACATCTCCCTTCTGTCTGGCAATAAGAATTAGTTAAGACTAATATAGAAGGCTTCAAAATTACTGATCGTTAATACTCTAAAGTAGGGCCTTCGCCATGCAGGATCCCACTACGCATTCCGACCAGGATGAGGGACGCGTCGAAGTCAAAGAAACCACCTGCTACATGTGCGCCTGCCGCTGCGGCATTCGGGTGACCTTGCGCGATGGTGAGGTGCGCCACATCGAGGGCAACCCTAAGCATCCGCTCAACAAGGGGGTGATCTGCGCTAAGGGCGCCTCGGGGATCATGAAGCAGTACTCGCCGGCGCGCCTCTCCAAGCCGCTGTTGCGTAAGGCGGGGTCGAAACGTGGCAACTCGGATTTCGAGGAGATCTCCTGGGAGCGTGCCTTCGAGATCATCGAGCGGCGTCTCTCGAAGATCCGTGCCGAGGATCCGAAGAAGTTCGCTCTGTTCACCGGCCGCGATCAGATGCAGGCACTCACCGGCATGTTCGCCAAGCAGTTCGGCACGCCGAACTATGCGGCCCACGGCGGCTTCTGCTCGGTCAACATGGCGGCTGGGCTGATCTACACTATCGGTGGTTCCTTCTGGGAGTTCGGTGGGCCCGACCTGGAGCGCTCCAAGCTCTTCATCATGATCGGCACCGCGGAGGATCATCACTCCAACCCGATGAAGATCGAGCTGGCCAAGTTTAAGCGACGCGGTGGCCGTTTCATCTCGATCAATCCGATCCGCACCGGCTATTCGGCGATCGCCGATGAGTGGGTGCCGATCAAGCCCGGCACCGACGGCGCGTTGATCCTCGCCATCATCAATGAGCTGATCAAGCAGGGCCTCTACGACCGCGACTTCCTGATCAAATACACCAACTCTGCGGAGCTGGTGGTGGATGATGAGAACCGCGACGACCACGGCCTGTTCAAACGTTTCGAGATGCACATCGAGGAGGGCTGCTTCGATCCCGAGAACAAGCTCTGGTGGGATCGCGAGTTGGATCGTGAGATCTCTACCCAGACCCCCGGCTCTGATCCGCGCCTGCTTGGCGAGTTCCGGCTGGAGGACGGTACTCCGGTGAAACCCGCCTTCCAGCTGCTCAAGGAGCGGGTCGAGCAGTACACCCCGGAGTGGGCCGCGGGCATCACCGGCATCCCCGCCGAGACCATCACGCGATTGGCTCACGAGATGGGCGTGGTGGCCCGCGACCAGAAGATCGAGCTGCCGATCGCCTGGACCGATGCCTGGGGCAACGACCACAACTCGGTGACCGGTAACCCGGTTTCGTTCCATGCGATGCGCGGCATGGCGGCCCACTCCAACGGCTTTCAGTCGATCCGCGCCCTGGGCATCCTGATGACGATTCTGGGCACCATCGATCGACCCGGTGGTTTCCGCCACAAGGCGCCCTTTCCGCGGCCGATTCCGCCTTGCCCGAAGCCGCCAAACGGGCCGGAAGGGGTGCAGCCTAACACCCCGCTGGATGGTATGCCGTTGGGCTGGCCGGGCAAGCCGGACGATCTGTTCGTCGATGAGGCGGGTGAGGCGGTGCGCCTCGACAAGGCCTTCTCCTGGGAGTATCCGCTCTCGGTGCATGGCCTGATGCACAATGTCATCACCAACGCCTGGCGCGGCGACCCCTACAAGATCGACACCCTGCTGTTGTTCATGGCCAACATGGCCTGGAACAGCTCGATGAACACTGAGAACGTGCGCGAGATGCTCACCGACAAGGATGAGAACGGTGAGTATAAGATCCCGTTCCTGATCGTCGCCGATGCCTTTCAGTCGGAGACAGTGGCGTTTGCCGATCTGGTGCTGCCCGATACCACCTATCTGGAGCGCCATGATGCGATGTCGATGCTGGACCGGCCGATCTCCGAGTTCGACGGTCCGGTCGATTCGGTGCGTATCCCGGTGGTGCCGCCGAAGGGCGACTGCAAGCCGTTTCAGGAGGTGCTGATCGAGCTGGGTTCGCGGCTGGGTCTGCCCGCCTTCGTCAAACAGGATGGCTCGCGCAAGTATCGCGACTACCCCGACTTCATCACCAACTATGAGACCTCGCCGGGCTCCGGGATTGGTTTCCTCGCCGGCTGGCGTGGTAAGGGGGGCGAGAAGTTTCTCAAGGGTGAGCCCAACCCGCGGCAGTGGGAGATGTATCAGAAGAACGACTGCCACTACCACTACAAGCTGCCCAGGTCTTACCAGTACATGCGTAACTGGAATCGTGGCTACCTAGAGTGGGCGCGGGCCCACGGCATGACCCGTTACGCTGAGCCGATCACCCTGCACCTCTACTCCGAAGTGCTGCAGCGGTTTCGCCTTGCGGCCCAGGGCAAGTGGCCGGGCAGGCAGCCTCCCGAGCGGCTGCGCAAACGGGTCGAGGAGCACTTCGATCCGCTGCCGTTCTTCACCGCGCCGCTGGAGCAGAAGCTGGTGGACAACCATGAGTTCCCGCTCAACGCGTTGACCCAGCGGCCGATGGCAATGTACCACTCCTGGGACAGTCAGAACGCCTGGCTGCGGCAGATCCACACCCATAACTATCTGTTCGTCAATCCGCTGCTGGGTAAGGCTCAGGGTTTTGATGACGGCGATTGGATCTGGGTCGAGTCGCCCACCAACAAGGTGCGCTGCATGGCGCGTTTCTCCGAGGCGGTGGAGCCGGGCACGGTCTGGACCTGGAACGCCATCGGCAAGGCTGCCGGTGCCTGGGGGCTGTCGCCCAAGGCCAACGAGTCGCAGAAGGGCTTCCTGCTCAACCATCTGATCTCGGAGGAACTGCCGCCCTGTGAATCAGGCAAGCATATTTCCAACGCTGATCCGGTAACGGGGCAGGCCGCCTGGTTCGATGTCAAGGTCAAGGTCTATCCGGCCGGACTGGACGAGCCGGCAGTCACCTCGCCCCAGTTCAAGCCGCAGAAGCGGGTTCCGGGGCAGGATCCGAAGCGTGGCAAGTGGCAGGCGTTTGTCGCGGGCGCGTTTCGCCGCAAGGCCAAGATCCAGGATTGATTCGTAGGAGCTGTGCTCCTGCAGAAACAGAGAAATTAACCATGACACAACTCGCGCTCGTCATCGACCTCAACGTTTGCGTCGGCTGCCACGCCTGCGTGACCAGCTGCAAGGAGTGGAACAGCTCCGGTTGGGCCGGTCCGATGACCGATCAGCGTCCCTACGATGCCGATCCCACCGGCACCTTCTTCAATCGGGTGCAGACCTATGAGGCGGGTGAGTTTCCGAATACGGAGACCTACCATTTCCCCAAGTCCTGCCTGCATTGTGAAGATCCGCCCTGTGTGCCGGTCTGCCCCACTGGCGCCTCCTACAAACGTGAGGACAACGGCGTGGTGCTGGTCGACTACGACAAGTGCATCGGCTGCAAATATTGCTCCTGGGCTTGCCCCTACGGGGTGCGCGAGTTCGACGAGAAGGAACGGGTGATGAAGAAGTGTACCCTCTGCATCGACCGCATCACCGACATGTCGTTGCCGGAGGCGGAGCGTCAGCCAGCCTGTGTGCTGGCCTGCCCGACCAGCGCACGGCTGTTCGGCGATGTGCACGATCCGCAGTCGGAGGTCTCGGTGGCGATCCGTGAGCAGGGCGGTTATGCGTTGCAGCCGGAGTGGGGCACCAAACCATCCAACCACTATCTGCCGCGGCGCAAGACCCGCATCCAGATCCACGAGGATGAGCTGGTGCGCGCCGACAATCCGCTCAACAAGGAGGAGTTGCCGAAGTTGCCGGATATCGTGGATACGGTGGACGACGTGGCCTGGTGATTCTGCTGGGTGGTGGGAGCGACGCCTCGCTGCGATCGGCGGCAATTTCGCGGCGGGGCACTGCTCTCACGGCCATCAACAGTGATTGAGATTCTTCGGAGAAACAGATGCATCCCGCATTTTCAGTGATATTTTTGACTACCCTGATCGGTGTCGGTCAGGGGCTGTTCCTGGCGCTCTACACCGGCCAGCTCTATGCCCTGGCCAATCTGCTGCCGGCCCAGAGCAGCCAGTTCTATGCGCTGGGCAGCCTGGTGGCGTTGGTGCTGTTGATCGCCGGATTGATCGCCTCGATCTTTCATCTGGGACGCCCGGAGCGGGCCTGGCGGGCGGCAACCCAGTGGCGCACCTCCTGGCTCTCACGCGAGGTGATTGTGTTGCCGATGGCGATGGGGCTGGTCTTTCTCTATGGCCTGGTGCACTGGTTCGAGTGGACCTCGCCGCTGTTTGTGATCTCCGGCGCCCTGCCGCTGGATCTCTCGCTGATTATCGGCGCGCTTGGCACCCTGGTTACTTTTGCGCTGTTCCTCTGTACCGCGATGATCTATGCCAGCCTCAAGTTCATCAAGGCCTGGCACCATCCGCTGACGGTGGCTAACTTCCTGTTTCTCGGACTGGGTTCGGGCTTCATGTTGGCGGCGGCCTTCTCTGCCTATGAGGGGACCGCGCTGGTCGGTTTCTATGCCACCTGGGCGGTGATTGCCACCCTGCTGGGGGCGATTAGCCGCGGTGTTAGTCTCTATCGCAATGGTCGCTTAAAGTGCAAGGTCGATCTGCAGTCGGGCATCGGCGTGCATCACTCCAATCTGAAGCAGCAATCCCAAGGCTTTATGGGTGGCTCTTTCAATACACGGGAGTTTTTCCACGGCAAGTCGCCGGCGACCCTGAAGGTGATTCGCTACGCCTTTCTGTTGATGGTGTTTGTGATGCCGGTGGTATTGATAGTGCTCTCCTATGCAATAGAGTCGGCGACCCTGCCGCTGGCGGCTTTTGCTGTGCAGTACCTGGGGCTGATCCTAGAGCGCTACCACTTCTTTACCGAGGCGCAGCACCCACAGAATCTCTACTACCAGAGCATGGCCTGAGGCGGCTCAGCTGTTACTGATCGAAGGAGAAAGACAATGAGACGACTGATTCAGATCTTTACCCTGATGTTGCTGGGGCTGCAGAGCATTCCGGTCAACGCGGATTTACTGGTGTTGGTGCACGGCTATCTGGGCAGTGCCGCCTCATGGCAGCGCAGCGGCGTGAGCGCGGTGCTGGCGCAGCATGGCTGGCAACCGGGTGGAGTTGTCAGGCCTGAAGGGATCTATGGTGCTGTTGGGCCGGCAAAGGGTGATCTGCAATATGCAGTGGATCTGCCCTCCCTGGCGCCGCTGGCGCTGCAGGCAGAGCTGTTGGCGCGGGAGCTGGCGCTGCTGGCGGCGAGATACCCTGGTGAGCCTATGGTCCTGATCGGCCACTCCGCCGGCGGGGTGGTGGCGCGCCTGGCGCTAGTGCTGGGCCGGGCGCCTCAAGCGAAGGCGCTGATCACCATCGCTGCGCCTCATCTGGGTACGATGCGGGCGGTACAGGCGTTGGATGAGACCGATGATCCGTTTCCACTGAGCTGGATGAAGTCGTTCATGGTCGGCGATATCTACGACCTGGTGCGAGACTCCCGGGGCGTGCTGATCGATCTGGCCCCGGCGCGGCCAGGCAGTCTGCTGTACTGGTTGAACGTCCAGCCACATCCCGAGATGGCTTACATCTCGATCATCCGTCCGGGGCCGGTCGGTTTGGGCGACGAGCTGGTGCCCGCTTTCAGTCAGGATATGAACAGCGTGGCGGCCCTGGCGGGTAGAGCAGAGCAGATCACCCAGCCCACCTCACATCAGCTCAATCCTGTAGATGGTCAGTTGCTGGTTAGAGTTTTACAGCGCTTGTGAGCTGATGGTCGAACTGTTCCCAGGGTGCGGTGCCTCAAACCGAGACATCGCACCATGGGATTCCTGTTCGTTATCCGTGGTCGCTGCTGCCTGGATGAGGTGTGAGGCAACTGGCTTTTTTCTGAGCCAACGCAGTTTCTGGCGAAAAAACCCAAGAGAATCCGTTTTATAGCTTCCCTTTCTATTACCGTTTCCTCTATAAATTGAGAGTGAGCATCTTGCTGATGCGGTGTATAAGGGGGAGCGATGGAACGTAGGCAATACCCACGAGTCGATCTGGTTCATCCGGCGATTGTCAGCTTTTCCGGTGGCCAGCAGTTTGATTGCACTATTCTGAATTACTCCCAGGGTGGGCTCTATATCCAGTGCAAGGGTAAGGGCCTCTGGCGGGAGGGCTGTTGCGCTCACAAATCGGCAGAGAGCCTCGATCGCATCCAGATCAAGATCGATACCAGCAGCAACGGTTTTCATCCCTTTTCGGTTGGCGCCAAGGTGGCCTTCCTGTCGCGCTCCGGTTTTGGCGTCTCGTTTTTGATGGATGAGCCGGAGTTGCTCAGCTACCTCACCTCGATCAAAAAGCAGCGGGAGACGCCAACTGGGCAGACTGGTGGCTCTCCAGATATCCCCAGTCTGCCTGCGCACAAGCTGATTCGCACCCTGCAGCGTGGTGCGTCTCTCACCCGAGACTACTTCAGTAACAAGTTTCCCGCTTTTCTCACACGGGTTGAGCGCGACCTGCAGAGCGCCAGCGAGGCAGTCGCCGACAGTGAGGCGGAACGGGAGTTGCTGGATGCGCTGCATGCCATCCAACGGCATCACGAGTCGCTCAGCCAGGGGTTTCTCAAGCAGTTGGAGAGGGCCTTTGAGACGCTGAAATCGGTGCCGGATAGCGCTGTCGTCCACTCTCCGGCAGAGCAGTCGGATGAGATGGCGTTGGTGGCGCGGGATGACTTCGACGAGTGGATCGAGGTGGTGCGAGTGTCGCGCATGGCGGATGTGGACCTGGCTGCCGAAGGAGTCCAGCTGGAGCGCGGCCTGGCCTGCCTGCTGCGCCAGCGGATCAACCCGGAGACCAACCCCCTGTCACCCTATTTTGTGCTCTGGACGATGAAAACCCAGCTCGAACAGCTGGGGGTTGGGTTGATGGCCAAACGGATCGTCTATGAGGCGATCCGCTTCGCCCTGATCGATGAGTTTTCGGGGCTGTTTGCTGAGTGGATCGGGCTGATCAAGGCGACCGGCATCGAAACACAGAGCTGCAACCCGGAGAGTGATTCCCCCCCACCTGGCGAGGTCCGCAAACAGGCATCGGTCGGAAAGCGGCAAAGGCGCACCCTGTTTGGTCGACTCTCCTCCATGGTGGGGCGTCAGAAGCAGACAATCGCTGGTGCAAGACCGGCGCAGGATGCGCCGCGGGTGGGGCAGCAAGAGGTCATGCAGCTGCTCGATCGGATTCCCTACAGCCACTATCTGAGCCTGGGTGAGCAGATCCGCAACCATGTCGCCCAGGGTTGGGGGCCGGAGGTAGTGATCGAACCCGAGGTGCTGGGTAGGGTGGAGGCAACAGAAAAACTGTTTGCTTCGATCGAGGAGGATCGGGTCATCGGCCCTGCGATGCTCGATCTGGTCCACCGGCTGCGGCTGCCGTTCCTGAAACAGGCACTGGAAAATCCGCAGGTGATTGATGATCCTGCGCATCCGTCACGCCGGTTGCTCGATGTGATTGGCGAGCTCTCCCTCTATAGTGGGATGCTGGCCCAGGGGCGACCGGGGGCGGAGAAGATCGATGCACAATTTAGAGAGATCGGTGAGGCCGCCCTGAAGGGGGATATCCTCGAGACCCCGCAGTTGCACCAGCGCATCCAGTCGTTGCTCGATGAGCGACGGCAGGCATTTGAAGGTAATCGTGATCTGGCGGTGCGCAGCTGCCGTGAGGATGCGGCGCAGCTGGAGGCGCAAAGGAGTGTGCGGCGGCTGCTGGAAGGGAAGTTCGGCAACCAGTCGATCTCAAATCTGCTCGACCGTCTGTTGATCAACGGCTGGGCAGAGCTTCTGGTGCAGACCCTGACGACCCAGGGGGAGGATAGTAATGCCTGGCGGGTCTATCTGCGTATGCTCGATGTGTTGTCAAAGCTGTTTGTCGATGGCAAGGAGTTGCCAGCGATTGAACCGGCCGTGGCGGAGGATATCGTTCTGGTGCTGCACAAGGGGTTCAGTATATATCCGGTATTCCAGGAGAAGGCGGCGGAACTAATCCAGCAGATTGAACATGCGCTGAACGGTGACACGGCGGTGCAGCAGCAGCTCTCGCAGAGTAGTGAGCAGATGGATGAGATCTATCTCGATTCACTGCTGCCGGAGAGCCGAGACCAGATGGCAAGGTCTGATAGGCAGGGTGAGCATGATCTCTGGCTCAATCAGGTCTACCAGATGGAGTTGGATGACTGGCTGACCGAGCATCGGCAGAAGGGGCAGGCGCGCCTGATGAACCTGGCCTGGAAGAGCTCCGATGGTGAGTGGTTGGTGTTTGTTGACGGCAGCGGTGTCAAATCGCTGGAGACCAATGCGGTCAGGCTTGGGCAGGGGCTGCAACAGGGGCTCTATGCGCTGCTTGAAGACAAGGAGTTACCGCTGGTGGAGCGGGCGGTGCGCAGCGCCCTGGAGAAGAGCTTCGAACAGCTGCGCCAAGAGAGCGATCAGGACCGCCTGACCGGCCTGATGAATCGACGCGCCCTGATGCGTGAACTGAAATCCCTGCTACAGCTGGCCCGGGATGAGGGCAGCCACCACAGCCTGATTCTGCTTGATTTGGACAAGTTTCGTATCGCCAATGAGGTGTGCGGTATCGAGGGCGGGGATCATCTGCTGCAGAAGGTGTCGGGGATCTTCCGTACCTATCTGTCGGGGGATGCACAGTTGGCGCGCACTGGCGATAACGAATTCACTATCCTGCTGCCACAGAGTACCGTGGAAAAGGGCTTTCAGGTGGCCGAGACCCAGCGGCGGGCGATCGAAAACTTCAAGTTCAGCTGGAATGGGCATTCAATCAATATCACCGCCAGCCTCGGCATCGTCGTCATCGACGATACTAGTGGTTCCCCTGAAGAGCTGATGGCAGAGGCGGGTTACGCTTGCTCGCTGGCCAAGAGCGAGGGCCAGAACTGCTCGCGAGTCTACCAGGCATCGAGGCGCAAAATTGAACGCCACCGGGAGCTGACCCGTTCGGTGCCGCTGATCGAGGAGGCACTGGAGGGCGATCGCCTGCAGCTCTACTGTCAGTTGATTAGTCCGTTGTTTCTCGCCGAAGGGGAGCAGGACCACTACGAAATCCTGCTCAGGATCAAAGACGAGAACGGTGATCCACAGAACCCGGTGAGTTTCATCAAGGCGGCCGAGGAGTTCAACCGGATCCGCTCGGTGGACCGCTGGGTGGTCAACAGCTTCTTCGATTGGTACGAGAAGTATGCCGAAAGAGTCGACAGGGTGGGGCTGTTCAGCGTCAATCTGTCTGGACAATCACTCTCCGATGCCAACTTCATGGGGTTTGTCAAAGATCGCCTGATGGCGGCTTCATGCCCGCTTGACCGAATCGGGTTCGAGATCACCGAGACGGCGCTGGTGAAAGACATCGAAGCGGCCAATCGGGTCATCGATGAAATTAAACAGACAGGCTGCAAGTTCCTGCTGGATGACTTTGGCTCGGGTTACTCCTCTTTCTCCTATCTGAAAGAGCTGAAGGTCGACTATGTCAAGATCGACGGGGTGTTTGTGAAGGATCTGCTGGATGATGAGTCGAGCCGGGCGATGGTCAAGGGGATCACCGAGATTGCGCAGATGATGGGCAAGAAGGTGATTGCGGAATATGTGGAGAGCGAAGCGCTAATGATCGCGTTGCAGAATCTACAGGTTGATTTTGCCCAGGGCTATGCAGTTGGTCGTCCAGCACCGTTGAATTCGCTGATCGAGCTGGGATACTGAGGCTCGCCAATGGCAACTTATCCTGCTGGGGAAATCCTGCTAAGCATCGCTTGGTTGGCAGATTTCAGACGAGGGTTGTCGAGGCGCTTGGCAGTTATGCTAGACTATTGGTCCCTTAATGTGTCGATAGAAGAGTTGTATGGCTGAATCAGAAGCTAAGCGGGATACAGCGACCAGTCCGCAGCAGCAGGCGGGCAGTGAGGTGGTCGCCGGACCGGATCCCCGCTACTCGATGGATCGTCTCTCGATGGCCTTTGAGACCAGCGCTCGCCGCTGGGAGCTGATCGTCTATCCATCACTGTTCGCCTTCATCCTGCTGGCCGCCTACGGCTTCTATCTGATCTTCAGTCTGGCCAAGGATGTGCATTTTCTGGCGCTCAGTGTCGATTCCAACATGAGTATCATTGCCAGCAATGTGCAGTCGATGAGTGACAGTGTCGGACAATTATCGGCCAATGTACGCACTATGACGGTGAGTATCGACTCGATGGCTGAGGACGTCCGCACCCTGGAGCCGATACTGACCAGCATGGACTCGATGGATGAGTCGATGAAGTCAATGACATCGAGCACCTACAACATGCAGCGTGACATGCGCTCGATGAACTACAGCATCAACGATGCCGCCCGGCCCATGACCTTCTGGAACTCCTTCATGCCCTGGTGAATGGTTGTCTGTAATGCGCAGAAGAGCCCCGCTTCCGAAAGGATCGCGGGGTTTTTTGTTAGGGAACCTCTGAATAAGTCATGGACCTACATCGTGCTGCCAAAATACGCTGCTTTTTCGTTGTAAACCTTCGCAATAGCTGACGACCCTCTACAGGGATGTAGGAGAGGTGCGTGAGCAGGGAGTGGTAGCTTTACGTGCGATTTGCGCCTCCAATCAGCGCATTTTCATCAGCAATCTGTACGGCTAAGATTTATTCAGAGGCTCCTTAGTGGGAGGAGAAGTCGTAGTTGATTGACTGATCAGGTTCCTGCAGGAAGTAGCCGCGGATGTAGTTGACACCGATCGACCAGAGCACCGCCAGGCTGTTGGCATCCTCCACTCCGGTGGCTACGGTCTTGATATCAAACTGCTGGCCAAGCTTGTTGACCTCGTTGAGCGAATCCTGTTTTTTCTGGTCGCTGGCGATGTTATGAACAAACATCGGATCGAACTGGATATAGTTGACGGGCAGGTTGCGCAGTAGCATCTCCGGTTTTGGCGCCAGACCAAAGTGGTCAATGGAGAGTTGGCACTTGATCTTCTGCAACCCCTCACTCAGTTTCTGCACCTGGGCGAGATGGGCGCGGGCCTCCTCGTCTTTAATCTGAAACACCACCCAAGGGCCTTTCGCCTCGAATTCACGCAGACAGTCGCAGATCCACAGCAACAGGGTGTCGTCAGCGAGGGTGACGCCGGAGATGTTGATGAAAAAGTTGATCTTGTGCCCCTGGCGACGCTGTCGTGCCAGCTCTGCAATTGCATTGCGTATCACCCAACGATCCACCTCCGGCAGTTTGCCCATCTCCTCAGCCTGTTTCAGGAAGTAGTTGGGCTGGATCTCCTCGCCATTCTGGTCCAGCAGGCGGATCAGTACCGCATAGTTCTCGCGGGTGTCGCCCTGTAGGCTGACGATGGGCTGATAGACCAGGCGGAACTGATCGTTGCTCAGGGCATATTCGATCAGGTGACTGAGGTCTGCCTCGTTACCGTTCAGGTCATCATCCAGATCATCTTCCGCCGGGGTTTCGACCGAGTAGAACTGGTTGCCGCCATTCAACCGGGCCTGTTCACAGGCGTGGTAGGCGACATTGAGGAAATCGTGCCCGCCGCTGATCTCCGGGGAGGCGTAGGCGATGCCGATGCTGCTGGTGGGGCCTGAGTAGTGCTCACTGCCTTGAAACTTGTGGGCCTTGATCGCTTGGCAGATCTGCCGCGAGAGGGCCTCTATCTTTTGCGGATCGGTTTCCTGGGTTAGCAGGGTGAAGGTGTGGTCGCCAAAGCGGGCGAGTAAGTCGCCCTGGTTGATGTTCTCTCGGAGAATCTCGGCGGCCTCGCCGAGGATCTGGTCACAGGAGGCGATGCCGACCTTGCTGCGGATATCCTGGTAATTGTCGAGGGTGATGTAGAGCAGGGTCTGCGCGGCCTCTTCCTGTGCGAAGTGGCGTGCGGTCTCTTCGAGCAGGTCCATGAAGTGTTGGCGGTTGCTCAGCCCGGTCTGCAGATCCTGGGTGGTAAGCAGGCGCAGCTTCTCTTCCAGCTCTTTGCTGTTGGTTTGGTCGCGGATCAGTAGCTGGGTGCAGGGTTCGCCATCGATGCTGGCCGGTGAAAACTCGAGCAGGGCATTGAATGTGGTGCCGTCGCCGTGTAAGCAGTTGAACTCCAGCTTGGTTGAGAGGCGGGCGTCGCTGGAGAGCTGGCGCAGCAGCTTTTTGAACTTCTTGATGTTGGCGGGGGCGATCATGTCGAGAATCGGCATGCCCTCGATCTCTTCCTCTCCGAGCTGGCCGAACATCTCCAGGTAAGCAGAGTTGGCTTTGACGTGCATGCCTTCATAGATGTAGGCGATGGCGTCGCGTGAATTGGCTGTCAGGGTTTCACAGCGCGCCTCGGTCTCCTTCAACTGTTGCCGAAGCGTCTGCAGTTGGCGACCTATTGTGAGGCTGTCGAACTCCCGCTGCACCACCAGTGTCAGGTGCTCGGTATCCTTACGGTTCACCACGTCCCGTGCGCCCTGGGCTAGCAGGGTGGCCTTTGGCTCAGAGGACTCTACATCTTGCAGGACGATCAGCGGAAGTTCGCGCGATGCCTCTTTGATCATGCCGATGGCAACGTCGATATCGGGACTGCTGCCCCCGGTGGTCAGCAGTAGCAGGTCGAAGGGTGTGTCGGAGTCGATGGTCTTGCGGAAGGCCTTGGTATCCTGATCGATACGTGTCAGATGAACGGCCATACCTGCATTGCGCAGGGCGGAGAGGTAGCTCTCCGCTTCAGACATCGCATTCGATACGATCAACATCTCGATCGCTTGGTCAGGCATTCTTAAGGGATCCTATGGTTAATACCTTCCCTGTAACACGGAGCTTGGCCGAGGTTGTTACGCTTGGAGTCAGCCAGTCTTGCGTGCTGATCGCAACGGAAGGGGTCTGTTCTGATTATAGGCCTATTGTCCCTCGACTCCAGCCGCTTTTCTCAGACCCTCTTCACGACTTGCCTCCGCTGTTGCACCGCTGCGGCGAGTTCCCGCAGCAACGGTTCACTCTCGTCCCAGCTGATGCAGGCGTCGGTAATGCTTTGACCATAGGTCAGCTCGCGGGTGCTGTCCCGCTCCTGCCGGCCGCCGACCAGGAAACTCTCGATCATTGCACCCATGATACGGCTGTCGCCACGGCTGATCTGGCTCGCCACGTCGCGTCCTACCAACAGTTGACGCTCATGCTGTTTGCGGCTGTTGGCATGGCTGAAGTCGACCATCATGCGTGGCTTCAGGCCAGCCGCCTCCATCTCGTCGGAGGCGATATTGATGCTCTCCGAGTCGTAGTTGGGACGGCTGCCACCGCGCAGGATCACGTGACAGTCTTCGTTGCCCTTGGTGGAGAAAATTGCGGAGCGCCCGTCTTTGGTGACTGACAGGAAGTGGTGCGGTCGTGACGAGGAGCGGATCGCATCCAGCGCCACCTTCATGCTGCCGTTGGTGGCATTCTTGAAACCGACCGGGCAGGAGAGGCCGGAGGCGAGTTCGCGGTGGGCCTGGCTCTCGGTAGTGCGCGCGCCGATCGCGCCCCAGCTGATCAGGTCGGCAAGATATTGCGGGCTGATCAGATCGAGGTACTCGGTACCCGCCGGGATCCCCATCTCGTTGATCTCCAGCAGCAGCTTGCGCGCCAGGCGCAGCCCGGTGTTGATCTCGAAACGATCGTCCAGGGTCGGATCGTTGATCAGTCCCTTCCAGCCCACGGTGGTGCGGGGCTTTTCGAAGTAGACCCGCATCACGATCTCTAGATCATCCTTCAGCTCTTCGCGCAGCGGCTGCAGGCGCCGGGCGTAATCCACCGCCGCGGCCGGATCGTGCACCGAACAGGGGCCGACCACCACCAGCAGGCGGTCGTCTTCATCGTGCAGGATTTTATGAATCGCCTGGCGCGCCGCAAAGGCGGTCTCGGCGGCGGTTTCGGTGATCGGCAGCTCTTCGTGGACCTGGGCCGGTGTGCTCAGCTCCTTGATCGCAATGATGCGTAGATCGTCTGTTTCGTGTTGCATGCGACAGCTTGACCAAGGTCGACTTCTGAAATGGAAAGCCGCCGATTATACACACTCCGGGGCGATTGCCGTATGAAATCAGCACTCCGTTTGTAGCAGCGCCGCTGGCGGTACTGCTACGGGGGAGGGTGGACAAAGGCGATCCGACGAATGTTCCGTCGGGAGTGGCTACGCAGAATCTATTTGGTCAGCGCCATGAATAGCTTGGGCAGTTGTTCGGGCAGCCGGTCGACGTGGTCGATGACGGTGTACTGGTTGCCAAAGATGTCTTTTACATACTCATCGGCCTTGGGGTCGAGGTTGATGCAGTAGGTGTAGATCCCCTCCCGGTCTGCTTCCTGTACCGCTTTGCGGGTATCCTCGATGAGCTGGCGGTCGTCCTGCACATCGATGTCGGAAGGCTCGCCGTCGGTGAGCACCAGCATCAGTTTTTTGTCGGCCTTGCGCGCCGCCAGATAGTGGCTGGCGTGGCGGATCGCTGCACCCATGCGGGTCGACCAGCCCGCCTGCATGGCGGCCAAGCGGCCCTTGACCTGCTCGTCCCACTTTTCACCGTAGCCCTTGATGTGCTGGTAGCGCACCTCGTGGCGGGTGTTGGAGGAGAAGCCGGCAATGGCGAAGGCGTCGCCGAGCTGTTCGATGGCCCAGCCGAGCAGGGTCACTGCCTCCTTGCTCAGCGCCAGGATCGACTGGTCGCAGCCGGCGGGGATCTGGTCCACCGATTCGGAGAGATCGATCAACAGCATCACCGCTAGGTCGCGACCGTCGTGGCGGTGGCTCATGTTGATGCGGGTGTCGGGCTGGGCGCCGCCTTTGAAGTCGATCAGGGAGCGGATCGCCACGTCGAGGTCGAGTTCTGAGCCCTCCTCCTGGTAGCGGATGCGCACGTACTGCTGGGGCTTGAGCAGGTCGAGCAGGCGCTTCAGCTGCTTGGCCAGGCTTTTGTGTTTCTCCAGCAGGGCGTCGATCTCGGTGGCAGCGCCACCGGGGTGCAGGCTCTCGTAGAGGCTGACGTAATCGGGGTTGTAGGTCTTGGCCTTGTAGTCCCACTCCGGGTAGTGGCGGGGCGGTAGACCTTCCAGTTCTTCCTCCGACTGCTTGCGCTTCGACTCGGCGTCGAACATCTCCTCCTCATCGCCCTCTTCGATGAAGATCCACATGTGGCGGTTGTCGTCGCGGTAGCTGACCTCGGTGTCGGTGAAGTAGACGTTGGCGGCGAGATCGGCCTGGCGACGGGTGCGGGCGATGTAGGAGATGGCCAGGCCGGCGATCTCCTTGGTGCTCGATTCACCTTGGGCCATGATCTCGTGGAAGCGCTGCACGAACTCTAGCAGGTCGGGGTTCTGATAGCCGTGGTCGGGGTCGAGTAGGGCGTAGGAGAACATTGCCAGACGGTGGCGGATGCAGGACTCCTTCTCCGGCTCGCAGTCGTCCTCGATCGGTTTCGGATGCAGCGCTTGCCAGAATCGGCGCAGTCCGGGGTAGCGCCGCATCGCCAGATACTCCACCCGCGAGTCTTCAAACATCTCGATGGCGACGCGCTGGAACGGACTGTAGTTGTCGGCCACCACCTGGCGGGTCCAAGTCTGGTGGGCGGCGACGTGGGCGAGCAGGGCTCGATAGCGGTTGATGCCACTGACGCCGTTGAGGTCGTCATAGACGTCGGGGACGCGAATGCCCAGCGGGTCGTAGTAGGGCATCGGCTTGCGCAGTTCGTCGAAGCCCTCGGAGTAGGGGACGAGCTGGGCCTTGCGCTCCCACAGCGCCTTCATGTAGTAGTCGAGCTTGCGTTCGTTGTCGTAGAACAGGGTGCCGTGACGCTCCCGCTGCAGAATGGCACGGCTGTCGGCGGACTGCAGGCTGAAGTAGTCGATCTGGCGCTGCGGATGGCTGGTGTAGTTGCGTACCCCGTAGTCGATCCAGTTGTGGAGCCCCTCGAAGGAGAGCTGGCTGAGCAGATAGGGGATCTTTTTCAGCAGGTCGGGCAGCGAAGGGCTGGGGATGGTGGTGTGGAAGCCGTGGATCGAACCGGTGGTGCGGTCCATTGTGTCGAGCAGCAGTTCGATGAAACTGGTCAGCAGTTCCCGGCTGCCGAGGCGGCGGCTCGCCTCTGGCAACACCTGCAGAAATGGCAGGATCGACTTGCCGTTGGGAGTGCGAGATATCTTCCAGACGGTCTGGGAGATCAGCGGCAGGACCGCCTCGCCAACCCTGGCGGCGACCTGGGGCATCTCCTCCAAGAATACGATCACCGGTTCCACGCCGCGGCCGATCTTACAGGCCATCGAAGCGCCTTCCAGGTAGGCATCGACCCCTTCCGGGCTCAGCAGGGCTTGGGCCTCCTCCATGCAGTCGCCGAAGACCGGGTCCAGCTGCTCGAAGCCGCAGCCGAGTTGATCGCGGTAATCTTTAAGTTCGACTTCGCTGATGCTCATGCGTTCATTACCCCACCATCTGGGCTTGATTAAGCCGCGAATAGACGCTAATTACCGCAAATTTTCGCAAACGGGAAAATAAATGGTCTATTCGCGTTCTTTTTGCGGTGATGTGCATTAATGCGTGGCTATATTTTTATTCGTTTCTTGAATAGAAAATCAGCCGAAGACCGCGTCGATAGCATGGTCCAGGGTGGCGATGATGTCGGCGTCGTCGGTGATCGGGCGCACCAGGGTCATGCGGCAGGCGGCGATCGGCTCGATGCCGCGCTTGATCAGCTGGGCGGCGTAGACCAGCAGACGGGTGGAGATGCCCTCATCGAGGCCGTGGCCCTTCAGGTTGCGGGCGGTCTCACCGATCTTCACCAGCTTGCCTGCGGTCGCTTCATCGATGCCGGTCTCCTTGGTCACTATGCCGACTTCCAGCGAGGCCGGGGCGTAGTCGAAGTCGAGGGCGGAGAAGCGCTGCTTGGTGGACTGCTTGAGGTCTTTCATCAGCGACTGATAGCCGGGATTGTAGGAGATCACCAGCTGAAAGTCGGGGTGGGCGGTGACTACCTCGCCCTTCTTGTCGAGCGGCAAGGTGCGGCGGTGGTCGGTGAGGGGATGGATCACCACGGTGGTGTCCTGGCGCGCCTCAACCACCTCATCCAGATAGCAGATGGCGCCGATGCGGGCGGCCACGGTGAGCGGGCCGTCGAGCCAGCGGGTGCCGTCGGCGTCGAGCAGATAGCGGCCGACCAGGTCGGAGGCGGTCATGTCCTCGTTACAGGCGACAGTGATCAGCGGCCTGCCCAACTTCCAGGCCATGTGCTCGATAAAGCGGGACTTGCCGCAGCCGGTGGGGCCTTTCACCATCACTGGCAGGCGTTCCTCGTAGGCCGCCTGATAGAGGGCGACCTCGTCCCCCTGGGGCTGGTAGTAGGGTTCTTCGGTAATGAGATACTGATCGGTATTGGCGCTCATGATGACTCCAGTGCGGTCTCTGTTCGCTGTCGGATGGTTGGCAGCATAGCCAATCACAACCATAAGCTGAACTAATTTTTTGTGATCATAGGTTAAATAAAAGGTTATAGCTGTGCCGATGGGGGGAGGCGCCCGAAGTGGCAGGGAGGGATAAGACCCTGAGAACTGTTGGGGTGTTGTGCTCCCGCTCTGTAAGGGCAAAACGGTATCCTTATCACTCATTTATTATAGGTTGGGCTTTAGGACGGTCCGTGGCCGCTTGGTGTCATTGATTGAAACCAAGGCTAATGTCGGGTGCAGCCCGACCTAATACGAGTCCCCAGGAAGAGTGACAGCAATGTGCGATGAGTGCTGAACAGAGAGAACAAAAAAAGGCGCCGTTGCTGGCTGCACTGAAGACGTTGCTGCCCGCCGAGGCGCTAATCCATGAGCCTGAGGCGCTGCATCCCTATGAGTGCGACGGCTTGCCCACTTACCGGCAGATGCCGTTGCTGGTGGTGCTGCCGGAGACGCTGGAGCAGCTGCAACAGGTGGTGCGATTGTGTCACCAACAGCGGGTGCCTGTGGTGGCGCGGGGGGCTGCCACCGGGCTCTCCGGTGGGGCATTGCCGCTGGCTGACGGGGTGCTGCTGGGGTTGGCGAAGTTCAACCGAATCCTCGAGATCGACCCGCTGGCACGTACCGCACGGGTCGAGCCGGGGGTGCGGAACCTGGCGATCTCCCAGGCGGTTGCCCCGCACGGCCTCTACTACGCCCCCGATCCCTCATCGCAGATCGCCTGTACCATCGGCGGCAATGTGGCGGAGAATTCCGGTGGGGTCCACTGCCTGAAGTACGGTCTTACCGTACACAATATCCTGGAGCTGAAGCTGGTCACCGCCGAGGGCGAGCTGATCACTCTTGGCAGTGGTGCGCTTGACACTCCCGGATACGATCTGTTGGCGCTGCTGAACGGTTCCGAGGGGATGCTTGGCATCGTCGTGGAGGTGGTGGTGAAGTTGCTGCCGGCCCCCGAGCGGGCCCAGGTGCTGCTAGCCGCCTTCGACGATCTGGCCCTGGCCGCCGATGCGGTGGGGGAGATCATCGCCGCCGGCATCATCCCGGCCGGCTTGGAGATGATGGATGGCCTGGCGATTCGTGCCGCCGAGGCGTTTGCCCATGCCGGTTATCCAAAAGATGCAGCGGCGATCCTGCTCTGCGAGCTGGATGGGATCAACGAAGAGGTCTCGGTGCACCTCAAACTGGTCCACGATCTGTTGCTGCAGGTCGGGGCAACCGAGGTGCGTACTGCCCGTGATGAGGCGGAACGGCAGCTCTTCTGGAAGGGGCGCAAGTCGGCCTTCCCGGCGGTGGGACGACTCTCTCCCGACTACTACTGCATGGACGGCACTGTGCCGCGCAAACGCCTGGCGGAGGTGCTGACTGGCATCAGCCGCCTCTCCGAACACTACGGCTTAGCGGTGGCCAACGTCTTCCACGCCGGCGACGGTAATCTGCACCCGTTGATCCTATTCGATGCCAACCAGCCTGGCGAGCTCAAACGGGCAGAGGATCTGGGGGCTGAGATCCTCGAACTGAGCGTGCGGGTCGGCGGCACCATCACTGGCGAGCACGGGGTGGGTCACGAGAAACTGCATCAGATGTGCGTGCAGTTCAGCCCGGCGGAGCTGGAGCAGTTCCGCGCCGTGAAGCGTGCTTTCGACCCTGATGGGCTGCTCAATCCCGGCAAGGCGATCCCCCAGCCACGCCACTGCTCCGAATACAAGAGCCTCGGCAGCGACACCCTGACTGCCCCGAGCCGGCGGGGGGGGGTGAGATGAGCGATCTGACTCAAACGTTGGTGCAGGCGGTGTGCGAGGCGATTGCGAACGGCACCCCGCTGGAGCTGCGCGGCGGTGGCAGCAAGCGCTTCTATGGTCGTGAGCCGAGCGGTACCCCGCTGGAGATCAGTGGCCACAGCGGTATCATCAACTATGAGCCGAAGGAGTTGGTGGTTACCGCCCGCGCCGGCACTCCGCTGGTCGAGCTCGAGGCGGCGCTGGCGGAGCAGGAGCAGATGCTCGGCTTCGAGCCGCCCCGTTTTGGCGAGACCGCCACCCTCGGCGGCACCATCGCCTGTGGTCTCTCCGGGCCGCGTCGTCCCTTCGCCGGGGCGGCCCGCGATTTTGTTCTCGGTACTCGCATCATCAACGGCCGGGGTGAGCGGCTGCGTTTTGGTGGCGAGGTAATGAAAAATGTTGCTGGTTACGACATCTCGAGGCTGATGTGCGGTGCCATGGGCACTCTCGGACTGATCCTCGATGTCAGCCTCAAGGTGCTGCCGCGTCCGGAACAGGAGATCACCCTGGTGCAGGAGCAGACACCGCAGCAGGCGATCCGATTGATGAACCAGTGGGCGGCTCAGCCGCTGCCGATCAGCGCCGCCTGCCATGATGGATTGCAGCTCTATCTGCGTCTCTCCGGCGCATCGGCGGTGGTGCGTGCTGGCGCTGATCGGCTTGGTGGGGAGCGGCTTGAGGGCGTCGATTTTTGGACCCAGATGCGCGAGCAGCGTTACGGCTTCTTCCAGTCGACGCTGCCGCTGTGGCGCCTCTCCCTGTCGTCTGCTGCACCGCCTCAGGCGTTGCCCGGCAAGCAGCTGATCGACTGGGGTGGGGCGCAGCGCTGGCTGCGCGCTGATGCGGATGCCGTATCGATTCGGCAGATGGCGAGTCAGGCTGGAGGCCACGCCAGTCTGTTCCGTGGTGGTGATCGCAGTGGCGAGGTATTCCATCCGCTGCCTCCGGCGGTGATGCAACTCCAGCGTCATCTGAAGCGGGGTTTCGATCCTCAAGGCATCTTCAACCCAGGCCGGCTCTACCGGGAACTCTGATGCAGACCTCTCTTCTTAGCACCTTTTTGGCAACCCCTGAGGGCCAGGAGGCAGAGCAGATCCTGCGTGCCTGCGTCCACTGCGGTTTCTGCACCGCCACCTGTCCCACCTATCAACTACTGGGGGATGAGCTGGATAGCCCGCGCGGGCGTATCTATCTGATCAAACAGCTGCTGGAGGGGGAGCCGGTCAGTGAATGCACCCTGCTTCACCTCGACCGCTGCCTCACCTGTCGCGCCTGTGAAACCACCTGTCCCTCCGGGGTGCGCTATGGACGGCTGCTGGAGATCGGCAGGGAGATCACCGAAAAGCGGGTCGGACGTGGTGTGATTGATCGCCTGAAGCGCTGGGGGTTGCGTAGAGTATTGCCCTATCCGAAACGGTTTGCCGCTCTGCTGCGCCCCGCCCAGTGGCTGCGTCCGCTACTGCCCGTCGGGCTGCAGCGGCAGGTGCCAGTCAAACAGTCAGCCGGACTTCGTCCTGCGCTACGCCATCCGCGCCGCATGCTGTTGCTGGAGGGGTGCGTCCAGTCGGTGACGACACCAAATACCAATGCCGCCGCCGCCCGGGTGCTCGACCGGCTCGGCATCTCGCTGGTTGTGGCGCCAGCGGCGGGTTGCTGCGGCGCGGTCGACTACCATCTGGGTGCCCACCGGGATAGCCTTGACCAGGTGCGCAGCAATGTTGACGCCTGGTGGCCGCAGATCGAGGCAGGCGCCGAGGCGATCGTCATCTCCGCCTCTGGCTGCGGTGCGATGATCAAGGAGTATGGTGAGCTGCTGGTCAACGATCCGCACTATGCGGAGCGGGCAGTACGGGTTGCTGCGCTGGCAAAGGATCTGAGCGAGGTGGTGCAGGCTGAGGATCTCACACTACTCAAGCTGCAGGTCGATCCAGGTAAGGTGGCAGTGCATTGCCCCTGTACTCTGCAGCACGCCCAGCAGCTATCTGGCGTGGTGGAGGGGATTCTGACCCGTCTTGGTGTCGATCTGGCGACCACAAAGGATAGCCACCTCTGCTGCGGCTCGGCAGGCACCTATTCGATCCTCCAGCCGGAGATGAGCAGACGCCTGCGTGATAACAAGCTGGCGGCACTCTGCGGCGACGATCCCGAGCGGGTCGTCACCGCCAACGTGGGGTGTCAGCTCCATCTCGGCTCTGCCTCTGAACAGCCGGTGCAGCATTGGATCGAACTGATCGACCAGACGCTTGGCGAAGACTGAACCGCATTGTTCCCTGACAGCCATTCCAGGTCATTCCAGCCAGCTCCGCGCCCTTTTGGCATAATGGGTTTTTCCTTTTGAACGGTCGAAATAGATGAGTACAGAGAAGGCATTACACGCGCGTAGCGAATCGAAATGTGAATTGTGTGGCGCAACGGAGGGGCTGGGGGTCTATGCCGTGCCGCCTACCTCAACTGGTGGTGTCGATGAGTGTGTGCTGATCTGCAACAGTTGTCGTGAGCAGATCGAAAACCCGGATAGGGTCGATGTGCATCACTGGCGTTGTCTGAATGACAGCATGTGGAGCCAGGTGCCGGCAGTGCAGGTGATGGCCTGGCGGATGCTGACCCGCCTGAGTGGCGAGGGCTGGCCCCAGGAGCTGCTCGATATGCTCTATCTGGATGAGGAGACCCTGGCCTGGGGGCAGGCGACGGGCGAAGGTGAGAGCGACGAGTCTGGCGTCAGACATCTCGATAGCAACGGTGCGCTGCTGGAGGCGGGTGACACGGTAACCCTGACCAAGGATCTGAACGTAAAAGGGGCGAACTTTACCGCCAAACGCGGCACGGCTGTGCGTGGTATCTCTCTGGTGGCGGATAATCCGGAGCAGATTGAGGGGCGTGTGAATGGACAGCAGATCGTCATTCTGACCAAGTTCGTTAAAAAATCGAACTGAATGGCCCTTGGTGCTCAAGACGTTCGGATTCACTCAGTGAAGCAGGCGTGAAAAAGCGTGTAGCTTGGTGATGGGCTGGAGGCAATAAAAAAGGGCGCTCGCAATGAGCGCCCTTTCGATCAGGAGGGAGGAGCCCCGATCTTATTTTACAGCTTCAGGCTGTGCAGTCGGAGCCATCGGAGCGACAGGTGCGTAGTAGGGGGCGTAGCCGTAACCGTAGGGAGCGTTGTAGCCGTAACCACGGTAGCTGTTGTTGGCGTTGCCGCGAGTGTTACCGGAGAAGCTCATGTTGAAGGCCATGTCTCCGTCACCCATGCCGTCGAACATGCCGTTGTTGTCGTTGAAACCCCAGAAAGCGTTGGCCTGGGTGGAAGCGATCAGAGCAGCGATAGCGATGATTTTTTTCATGATTGATTACCTGTTAAGTAAGGTTAAAAAGCTTGTTGTTTAGGTTGTTGGTCTCAGTGATCCGATGGATGAGTAGTATATAAGCAAATACTAAATTAGCAAGACTTTTTTATCACAGCTATAAATTATTTCTTTTGGGCATTGTCTGCCGGCAGGTTTTTATTTACCTGAATTGGGGCGCGTTGATAGCTCGCTCTGTTCGATCAGTTGGGCCAGTAGTTCGCTGCCGCGGCGGGTCAGTTTTCTGCACAGGCGTTTGTTCAGGTTACGTATGCCCATCTGCTTGAGGATCTCTTCGCAGATCTGCCCTCCGGCCTCCTGTTCTAGTGTCTCGTGGTAGCGCGAGGCCAATTCCCGGATCTGTTTGTTGCCGCCTTTCTGCGGAGCTTTTCCCGCCACTAGCCCGAGTGCCGCCGCCCCGCCAGTGAAGACGCCGCAGGTGGCCTTTTTGTTGCCCATGCCACCACACAATCCGCTGCCAACGCCGGCAATCTCGGCCTTGGCGCCGTTGGGATAAACGTCGCTCATGGCGAGCATGATCGCTTCGGAACAGCAGTAACCCTCGGTGAAATAGTGAGCGGCGCGTTCACCCGCCCGGAGGATGCGTTGGTTGCTTTTGTGGTCTGTGCTCAATGTGCTGCTTGGCCGCCCTGTGTTTGGGGAAGAAAGGGTAGCAGATGTGTGGCTGGGCGCGCGCGAGTAAAGTCAGGGGATAAAAAAAGCCCCGCCGAAGCGGGGCTTTTTTGCACTGGATGTACAGTAACCGTTCGATTACTTGTGTACGCCCAGCTTGTCGCGCCATCCGGGGAAGATAGCGTCCGCATCGTGCGGAAAGGACTCGAAGGCGCGAGCGAACTCTTTGTGCTCTTTCGCGTACTCGACCGGGTCTGCACCCTCTTTCCAGCACTCGTAGGCCTGACGCAGGGAGACAGCACCAGCCGCCGGGCTGTCGATGTGACCGTAAGCACCACCACCTGCGGTGTTGATCACGTTGCCGTGGCCCAGGTTCTCGAAGAAGCCGGGTAGACGCAGGGCGTTCATGCCGCCGGAGATGATCGGGGTGGTGGGTTTCATGCCAGCCCACTCCTGATGGTAGAAAGGACCATCGGCGCTGTCACGCTCGATCATGTAGGCAATCAGTTTGTCGCTGGCTTCGCCTTCCATCTTGCCGTAGCCCATGGTGCCGACGTGCATACCGGATGCACCCAGCAGACGGGTCATCTTGATGTGTACGAAAGCGGTGTAACCACGCTTGCTCTGGGGAGAGGTGACCGCACCGTGACCGGCACGATGGAAGTGCAGGAACTGGTTGGGGAAGTTGCGACGGGCGGTGGCAACAGCGGTAGGACCGGCTACGTAACCATCAACCAGGAAGGCAA
Source organism: endosymbiont of Riftia pachyptila (vent Ph05) (assembly GCF_000224455.1). Taxonomy (NCBI): domain Bacteria; kingdom Pseudomonadati; phylum Pseudomonadota; class Gammaproteobacteria; species endosymbiont of Riftia pachyptila. The sequence continues at coordinate 14,168 of NZ_AFOC01000020.1, read as the reverse complement.
CCTGAGAGGCCTCAAAACCGAAGGTCTCGAGGACGAACTCACCACGGGCAATCATCTCGGCTGGATCATCAGCGGTGATGTTGGCGGAGAAGAGCTTGGCTTCGCCAGTCTCATCCTGGGCGCGACGCATGGCGTCTGCCACCAGCGGGATGGTCTTCTTCATGGGGGAGAAGGGCTGGTTACCCTGGGGCTCGTCGTTCTTAATGAAGTCACCGCCCAGCCAGAACTGGTATGCCGCTTCAGCAAAGGGCTCGGGACGCAGGCCCAGTTTGGGTTTGATGATGGTGCCGGCGATGTAACCACCATTCTCAATTGGACGCCCCAGAATGCGCCACATATCCTGGATGTTGACCGCAGGACCGTCGTACAGGCGCAGGTATTTGGGTGGCATGTAGAAGTCGAGCATCTTGGCGTATTCGATATCGCCCATACCCTGGTTGTTACCGATGGTCAGGGTCAGGAACGATGCCAGCATGGCACGCCCGTCGATGATGTTGATATCGAATAAGTCAACGGGGTAGGCGATCTTCATCAGCTCTTTGGCTTCATCGATCTCATAGACCAGCGCGTCAACACCCTTGGTGAAGTCATCAGTGGTAGAGACTTCCACGTTGGTGCCGGTGGAGGACTCAGCTGCAAAGTGAGCAGCAGCTTCCAGGTAACCGTAGCCGGACTTTGGCTTCATCAGGTAGGCGCAAAGTACGTAGTCACCGCTTGCGATCAGCTCGTCTTCTTTCAGACTCAGGTCTGAATAACGATTGGTTTGGTCTAATGCCATGTTGATCTACTCCATATCGAGTCGATTGTGTTGATTGTCGGCGAAACCGCGAGGTCTCTGCCTATCGATTCCACATCATGGTGGGAACTGGGGTGTGACCTTACCCTCGGTGCACATATAAATAAACTAAAATGTTTTGATCAGCATGATAAGGTAAATCTTATGGTTAGACTGGAGTGCTTGGTCTGACCATCCCTGCTTGTCTTGTTGGCTGGTGGCAGGGCGGTTTATCTAGACAGGAGCAGGACGATGATGCATCTAACCTTGCGTCAGCTAAAAGTGTTTCAGGCGGTGGCGCAGCACCTTAACTATACCCAGGCGGCTCGCTCCCTCCACCTCAGCCAGCCGGCGGTGTCGATGCAGGTCAAGCAGTTGGAAGAGTCGGTGGGGCTGCCGCTGTTTGAGCAGATGGGGAAAAAGATCCAGCTCACCGAGGCGGGCCACGAGGTCTCCCAATATGCCCGCACCATCTTTCAGACTTTTGAGGAGATGGAGGAGGTGCTGGATGCGCTGAAAGGGGCGGAGACCGGCCATCTTGATATCGCGGTGGCGAGTACCGTCAACTATTTTGCACCACGCCTGCTGGCGGCGTTTCACCGCCACTATCCCGGCATCGAACTGCGCCTCAACGTGACTAATCGCAAGTGTCTGATGGAGCTGCTGGAGGCCAACGAGACCGATATTGTACTGATGGGAAGCCCGCCGGAGGCGCTTGATCTGGAGTCTGAGCCGTTTATGGAGAACCCGCTGGTGGTGGTTGCGCCACCCAGCCATCCGCTGGAGTCTCAGCAGCCGATCCCGCTTGAACGGCTGGCTGAACAGACCTTCGTGATGCGTGAGGCGGGATCGGGTACCCGCCTGGCGCTGGAACGTTTTTTTAATGATCGTGGTCTGGTGCTGCGTGGTGGCATGCAGATGACCCGTAACGAGGCGATCAAACAGGCGGTGCGGGCTGGCATGGGGCTGGGGGTCGTGTCGCGGCACACCATTGAATTGGAACTCGAGACCGGTCGTCTGCTGGTGCTCGATGTGGAGGGCTTTCCAATCCAGCGGCAGTGGTACATGGTTTACCGGCGCGGCAAGCGGCTTTCGCCGGCGGCGACGGCGTTCCACGATTTTGTGCTCGCCCAGGCAAAACAGATCAGTGAGAGCCCGATCTGATCCGGTGTGAATGCTTATCTCTTTCCACTGGGTTAAACTGGGTCATTACCATCTGCCTGGTTTCGGCTCAGTCGGCGGGCGGGATCACACCATCAATTCAGGAGCGGGGTTGGCGTGTCCAATCATCACAGCGATACGGAGCAGGGGAGCTACAGCCTGCTTGAACAGGTCGATCTGCCGCAGGATCTGCGACGGCTCGAACCCAAGCAGTTGCCTCTGCTGGCCCTGGAACTGCGCCGCTTCCTGATCGAAAGCGTCTCCCGCACCGGCGGTCATCTGGCGGCCGGGCTCGGCGTGGTTGAGTTGACCATCGCCCTCCACTACGTCTTCAACACCCCGCAGGATCGCCTGATCTGGGATGTGGGTCACCAAGCCTATCCACACAAGATCCTCACCGGTCGACGTGAGCAGATGGCGAAACTGCGCCAGCAGGGCGGGCCATCCGGCTTTCCAAAACGTTCCGAAAGTGACTATGACACCTTCGGCACTGGCCACTCCAGCACCTCCATCAGCGCCGCTTTGGGGATGGCGGTGGCAGCCCGGCGCAAGGGTGAGTCGCGCAAGGTGGTAGCGGTGATCGGCGATGGTTCGATCGGCGCCGGCATGGCATTTGAGGCGTTAAATCATGCCGGGGTGCTGGATCAGGATCTGTTGGTGGTGCTCAACGACAACAAGATGTCGATATCTAAACCGGTGGGTGCGTTCAGCAATCACCTCTCGCGGTTGCTCTCCGGCACGCTCTACACCGGCATGCGTGAGGGTGGCAAATCACTACTGAGCCATTTGCCCTCCCAAGTCAGTGAACTGATGGGACGCTGGGAGGAGCACATGAAGGGCATGGTACTGCCGGGCACCATGTTCGAGGAGCTGGGCTTCAACTACATCGGCCCGATCGATGGCCACGACCTGGATACTTTGGTGCCGACCCTGCGCAACATGAGCAAACTGAGCGGGCCCTGCTTGCTGCACGTGGTGACCCAGAAGGGGCGCGGTTATGAGCCGGCAGAGGAGAGCCCGATTGCCTACCATGGCGTGACCCCCTTCAATCCGGCCACTGGCGAGATGACAAAGGGTGGTGGCGGCCCCAGCTATACGCAGATCTTTGGCGATTGGCTCTGCGCCACGGCGGAAAAGGACGAGCGCCTGCTGGCGATCACCCCGGCGATGTGCGAGGGCTCCGGTATGGTGGAGTTTGCACGGCGCTTTCCGAAACGCTATTTCGATGTCGGCATCGCTGAGCAGCATGCCCTGACTCTGGCGGCGGGCATGGCTTGCGAGGGGGCCAAGCCGGTGGTGGCGATCTACTCTAGTTTTCTACAGCGCGCCTACGATCAGTTGATCCACGATGTCGTGCTGCAGAACCTGGATGTCACCCTGGCGGTGGATCGGGCCGGCCAGGTGGGCGCGGACGGGGCGACCCATGCGGGGAGTTTTGATCTTAGCTATGCGCGGGTGCTGCCCAACATGCTGATCATGGCGCCCTCAGATGAGAACGAGTGCAGCCGCATGCTGCAGACCGCCTACGACTATCCGGGGCCGGCAATGGTGCGCTATCCGCGTGGCGGTGGTACCGGGGCGGAAGTGGAGCAGCCGGCCAAGCCCCTCGAGCTGGGACAGGGGCGGCTGCGCCGCGAGGGCTGCCGGGTAGCGCTGCTCAGCTTCGGTAGTCTGCTGCAGACCGCGCTGGCGGCGGCCGAGCAGCTCGATGCGACAGTCGCCGACATGCGCTTCGTCAAACCCCTGGACGAGGCACTGGTCCTGGATCTGGCCAGCCGCCACGAATTGCTAGTGACGCTGGAGGAGAATCNAGGTCCAGGGCGGTGCCGGCTCCGCGGTCAACGAATATCTGGCGCACATCGGCCATAGTGTGCGGCTGCTCAACCTGGGGCTGCCCGACCGATTTATCCACCATGCCACCCAACAGCAGCAACTGGCCGAGTGTGGCCTCGATCTGCGGGGTGTGCTCGATTCGGTGAGCGGGGCGCTGAAAGAGTTACCCGCCAGCGTCTATCAGACCTCCGCCTGATTCCAGGATTCTCTCGCGCAATGCTGCAGATAGAACCGATTCCCGCCTTTGATGATAACTACATCTGGATGCTCAGCTCAGAGGATTCGGCGCTGGTCACGCTGGTTGATCCCGGTGATGAGACGCCGGTGCTGGAGCGGCTGCAGGCCGATGGCCTGCAGCTGGGGGCGATCCTCCTCACCCACCATCACTACGACCACATCGGTGGCGTGCCAGAGCTGCTGCAGGCCTATCCCGGCATCCCGGTTTATGGGCCGGCTGGGGCGTCGATCAATGCCCTCGATCACCCGCTGCGCGAGGCGGATCGGCTCGAACTGCCCGGGTTGGGTGTGACGCTTGAGGTGATGGATGTGCCTGGCCACACCGCTACCCATATCGCCTATCTGGGTGAAGGGGCGCTATTTTGCGGCGATACTCTGTTTGCCGCCGGCTGCGGCCGGGTCTTCGATGGTACCCACGAGCAGTTGGCCCACTCCCTGTTGCGGATCGCTGCGCTGCCCGCCGAAACGCGTATCTACTGCGCTCATGAGTACACCCTGGCCAACCTGGGATTTGCCGAATGGGTGGAACCTCAGAATGAGGCGATAAAACAGCGCATCAGCGATGAGCAGGCGCGTCGAGAGCGAGGTCTGCCGACACTGCCCTCGACGCTACAGCTGGAGCTTGCCACCAACCCCTTCCTGCGCGGCGATCAGGCGCAGGTGCGGACCGCTGCCGGACGCTACGCGGGGCACGCCTTGACGAGCCAAGAGGCGATCTTCACCGCGCTGCGCAACTGGAAAGATCGCGAGTACGACTGATTCGGTCGTCCTCTCCCGGCTCAGCGCTCCAGCATCGAGCGGTTGTCTGCCAGAAACTCATTTGTGTACCTGCTCAGCTCCACCTGAAATGGGAAGCGGTCGTTATGTGCGGGATTGAGATGGGCATGCTTGCGCTTGCGGTTGCGCGTGCTGTCGCAGTTGACCAGATGCAGCGTCAGGTCGGGCCAGTAGGCGGATTCGATGTCGGACCAGCCGAACGGCACCTCTAGATCTCCGAGTAGAGCAGGTCGCTCTGATGGGAGCGGCAGAGTTGCCGGTAGGCTTTTTACCTCCGCGCAGCTGCGATCTCAGCTGATCACGTGCCATCGACTTGATGCGTAGTGGGGCATCGATCTGCTGCTCGACCCGTGCCGCCAGTTCCGCTGCGATCTTGTTTGCGTAGCTGTTGGGCGTCTCATCACGGATGCCGGCCTCGTAACTGACATCGGCCTGGACCAGCACCAGCATCATCTTGGGTGCAGGCGCTGGAACCGGTATGGCGGGTGGGGTGCTCGCCGGCAGTTTGGCGGCGCTGGATTTCGCTCTCTGTGCGCTCGCGCTGGCGATCGAGGGTGAGGCTGGGGGCGGTGTCGCTATTTTTTTGACGGGCTTGGTGGTTGTTTGGATGGGCCGAGATGGCGCTGGCTGTTGCTTCATCCAGCGGCTTGTTGCTCTCCAGTTTGGCGGGTTTTGGTTCGGCTGGGGGGCTGATCTTATCAGTGGTTTTCTGCCTGGCTTGGGGGGCGGTTTGCTGTGGTGGGGCTGCTATGGTCGGCGGCGGTGGGGCCTCGGCAAGGGCCTGTTCTGTCTGGCTGACAGGCTCCAGGGGTGGGGGACTGTACTGCGTGGTCTCCGCTCTCTCCTGCTGCATCATGATCGGGGCGAGCATCATCACGCCGCCGAGGATGATCAGCACCAGCGAAGGGTTGTTGACATCGACCTTGATGCCAAATGCCTCGAAGCGGTTGTTGTTCTTTTTCTTTCCGTCTGCCGTGCTTTTGCCGGTGAGAAAGACAAACAGTCCGACCAGCAGCAGTCCCAGTCCGCTCCAGAAGAGTACACTATCGAGTGAGATATCCATGGGGCCTCCCCAAGCAACGCTTTGTGATGTTTTTTGTTGCCGTCTTGATGCGGCCTGTTTCTAGAAATCTAATCGAATATTAAGAAGTTACAAGGGAGGAGTCTGGCAAGATGGCAGGTCGAGTTGGATGGTGTCGGGTGATGGCTGAAGCGCAAGCGGCTTTGCCAGGCTGAGCAGCATGGTACATCTGCTTGCGGCTATCTCCGGTCATGGCTTTGGACATGCGGCACAGACCTCGGTGCTGGTGAATGCACTGCGGCAGCGGCTGCCCCGACTGCGACTGACCCTTGCCACCGACCTTCCCGAGCCGTTCCTGCGGCGTCGGTTTGCCGGCCACTTCGAACTGCTGCGCATCGCTTGTGATCCTGGCATGCCGATGCACTCTGCTCTGCAGGTTGATGTTGACGCGGCGCATTACGCCTATCGTGAGTACCATCGCGACTGGCAGAGTCACTTGCAGAGCTGGCGTGCACTGCTGCGCAGACAGCGCCCCGATCTAGTGTTTGCCGATGCGCCTTATACGGTGCTCAGTGCAGCACGCCTGGAAGGGCTACCCTGTGCCGCTGGGTGCTCTCTCAACTGGGCGGATATCTACGGTCACTTCTGCGGCCGTAAGCCGGGTGGTCAGGTGATCCGGGGGCAGATTGAGGAGAGCTATCAGCAGGCTGATATCTTCTTTCGTTTCACGCCGTCGATGCCGATGCCCTGGCTTGAGAATGGTGTCGACGTGGGGCCGCTAGTGGTGCCACACGCCTCAGTTCGACGGCAACTCTTCAAGGCATGTGACCTGTCTGATCAGACCCGGCTGGTGTTGGTGAGTCTGGGCGGCTTTGACACTCGGATTGATTTTCAGCACTGGCCGGAACGCGAGGGGATTCGCTGGATCGTGCCGCAGAGCTGGCAGGTCCGTCGCCGCGATGTGCTGGTGTGGGAGGCGCTTGAACAGCGTTTTGGTTCGGTGCTTGGCAGTTGTGATGCGGTGATCCTTAAGCCAGGCTACGGCATGATTAGTGAGGCGGTAATCAACCGTTTGCCGGTGCTCTGCATGTCGCGCGGCGACTGGCCGGAGCAGCCCTACCTGTTGCAGTGGCTGCGGCGTCACGGCAGGGTGCTGGATATTGAACCGCAAGCGCTGCTGCGGGGGGCAATCGGGGATACTCTGGAGCGGCTCTGGCAACTGCCGAAGGCGGCGCCAGTAGCCGCTACGGGCATTGATGAGTTGCTTCCCTGGTTCGAGTCCCGGCTGGGCTGAACTCAACCCTTGGCCATTTCTGCCAGTAGCCGGTCGAGGTGGTTGGCGAAGGCCTGGCGATCGCTCTGGCTGAGGGGCGGTGGTCCGCCGGTATTGACGCCGCTGGCGCGCATGGTGTCCATGAAGTCGCGCATGTTGAGGCGTGGTCTGATGTTCTCGGGGGTGAAGCGTTCCCCGCGGGGGCTGAGGGCGCACCCTCCCTTTTCGATCACCTCGGCAGCTAGTGGGATATCGGCGGTGATCACCAGATCGCCACTGTTGACCAGCCTGACGATCTCGTCATCGGCCACGTCGAAGCCGGCGGAGACCTGGATCGAGCGAATCAGCCGCGAGGGTGGTGTCTGCATTGGCTGGTTGGCGACCAGCGTCAAGCTGGTGCCGGTGCGCTCTGCGGCGCGGAACAGGATCTCTTTGATCACTTTGGGGCAGGCATCGGCATCGACCCAGATCTGCATGACTCACTCCTCTCTGTCTATGTGAGAAAAACCGAGCGACCAATACTACGGCCATCAACCAGAGTAAGCCACGCAGCTATCCTTCGATAGCGGGTCTTGCTGAGATAGTGTGCCGGGTGAGTTTGGTAGGGCCTGGTTTGCCAAAAGCCTTGAGAGCGGCGTGCTCCGGGAGCGGTTCAGGGGTGGTGCACCTTTTCGCTCAGCCTGTCGAATACCACCAGCCCTTGTTGGTTGGCTTTTTTGATGACGAATGGGACGACTTCGGAGGCCATGGAGAAGGAGATGGTGAGGTCGAGCATATCCCAGCCGGCATAGCGTTCTATTGGGAGGGAGACCCATGGGCAACGTTCGGCGGTCTCTGTTCTCCCTTTGGTCTGTTCGGGGTAGTAGCTGGTGAGTTCGTTGATCAGGCTGAGAAACTCCTCTGCCGGGTCGCCTGGCAGCTGATCCATCTCATCCAGGATCTCGTCATAGACGTCCCAAGCCGCGTCACTATCGAGTGGAATTGGTGGTTTAACAATGCTCAAGCCGTAACCCATGGCCTCTCTCCTGCTTCTACTTCTGCTGGGGCTGTGGTCTGTCGATGCGGGTGCGTTCCGTAAACTAGCGCATTGTGTTAGGAAAATAAATCGTTTTTTGCGGAGGCTGTCACATCTCTTTGTGTGTTGTTTGCTATGACTGTTTGTCTGGATGTGGCATGTCATCCCCAGATGACGGGCACAAAAAAGCCGCGGTGCCTACGCAGCCGCGGCTTCTTGCTAGTCTGAAGTGAGTGCTCAGACGTGACGTGAGTCCATCATCTGCTCGATGATCGGCTGCAGGATGATCTCCATGGCGAAGCCCATCTTGCCGCCGGGCACCACGATGGAATTACGACGAGACATGAAGGAGCCGTCGATCATCGAGAGCAGGTAGCGGAAGTCGGTGTCAAACTTTTTTGGATCCTTGAAGCGGATCACCACGAAGCTCTCGTCCGGAGTTGGGATATCACGGGCGATAAAGGGGTTGGATGTATCCACGGTGGGAACGCGCTGGAAGTTGATGTCGGTGCGCGAGAACTGTGGCGTGATGTGGTTGATGTAGTCGGGCATGCGACGCAGGATGGTGTCGACGATTGCCTCCTCGCTGTAACCACGCTCGGCGTTGTCGCGAAAGATCTTCTGGATCCACTCCAGGTTGACGATCGGTACTACGCCGACACCCAGGTCAACATGCTGGGCGACATCGTCATCGCCGTCCACCGCCAAGCCGTGCAGACCTTCGTAGAAGAGCAGGTCGGTGCCCTCTGGAACCGACTCCCAGGGGGTGAATTCGCCAGGTTTTTTGTCGATGCCAAGGCGTGCATTGTGTTCGGCGGCCTCTTCCGCGCTGTGCAGGTAGTAGCGCTTCTGGCCCAAACCGGTTTCGCCGTAGGTTTTGAACAGCTCCTCGATTTTGTCGAAGCGGTTGGCTTCGGGGCCAAAGTGGCTCATGCCCTCTGCAATTTTTTCGCGCATCTGGGCGCGATCGTAACGGTGAAAGCTGTCACCTTCGATGACTGCAGGGGTAATCCCGTCGCGAAAGAAGATGTGCTCAAAGGCACGCTTGACGGTGGTGGTGCCGGCACCGGAAGAGCCGGTCACCGCTACGATCGGATGCTTTTTAGACATGAATAACTCCCCTTGGTATTCGTTCTGAATAGTCCCGGAATAATCCGAATTTATGCCCGATCTCCCGGTAACTACCGGAGGGCGGCTGAAAGAATGGGGCCAACTATACCACGGCGATTCCGCTTTTCCAGCGAACCAGATGGAATAGTGGTGGCATTCAGCTCAACCCCTCGGACTGGTCCAGCGCGCTCAAAAGAGTGCGGCGTTGAGCCAAACATGGGCGGCAATAGCGATGAAATAGCCGAGAGCGATGGCGGGGGTCCACTTGAGGTGGCTGAAAAATGTGTAGCGCTCTCCTGCCTGGGCCATCAGCACCACACCGGCGACCGAACCTATGGCCAACAGGCTGCCACCGGTGCCGGTGGTGAGGGTGATCAATTGCCATTGGCCAAGCGACATCTGTGGTTCCATCGCCAGCACGCCAAGCATGGTGGTGACGTTTTCGATGGCTGCAGAATAGAGACCGATCATGATGTTGGCGGTGGTCGGTCCGAAATTGCCGTAGAGTAGTGACTCCGCGCTGGCAAGCCAGCCGAGGTGGGCGAGGCCGCCGATACACAGTACCAGTCCGGCCAGGAACAACAGACTGTCCCACTGGCTGCGAGCGACGCCGTGAAAAAAGTCGAATGGATCGGGTGAGTCGATCGGTCCGGATTGTAGATCACCGTTGTGCTCAGGTAACTGGTGGGTGCGTTTCAGGTAGTAACCATAGAATTGCAGGTAGGCGAGGCCGGTCATCATGCCGATTGCGGCGGGTAGGTCGAGATAGTGGGCGAAGGTGATGCCTGTGGCGATGGTGGCAAGCAGCAGTAGTAGAACGATAAATGCGCCTCGCCGCAGGCAGGGCTCGGGGTGTTGTTGGGGGAGTCTTCCCCGGGGAACGAAGGGGTGCATCAGCAGAGTTGGTACCAGCCAGGCCAGCAGGGCAGGTAGCGCGAGGCTCAGTAGGTTGGGGAAGTCGAGCATCCCTTGCGGGGTCAGGATTCTGTGTTGCCAGACCATCAGTGTTGAGAGATCCCCAGAAGGGGTGAAGACCCCCCCGGCGTTAGTGGCGACCACAATATTGATACAGGCCAGACCGACAAACCGGTTGTGCTCCCGTGCCAGGGTTAGGATGGCGGTGCCGACCAGCAGGGGGGTGCTCAGGTTGTCAAGAAAGGGTGAAGCAAAGAAGCTGATGGCGCCGCTCAACCAGAAAAGCTGGCGATAGCTGAATCCTTTGAAGACCATCCAGTGATGCAGTGCAAGGAACAGGCGGCGCTCATTCATGGCGTTGATGTAGGTCATCACCACCAGCAGAAACAGCATTAGTTCGGCAAACTGCAGCAGGTGGTTTCTCACCACCGATTCCGCATCAGGCATCTGGGGGTTGCCCTGATAGTGCCAGGCAATGAGGGCCCAGATCAGACCGGCTGCCAGCAGCAGCGGCTTCGATTTGTGCAGGTCGGTCTTCTCCTCAAGGATCGCCAGAAGCATGGCTCCGCAGAAGATGATCAGGGCCAGCCAGCTGGGCCAATCGAAAGTGGGGGTGGCAGTGGAGTGGACAGGAGTGGATGCGTGGACAGCAAGCGGGAGCAAGCTGATAACAGCCAGAGTGATGGGTACTGCATTGAACCGCATCGGTATCGACCTCCAGCGTTGAAGATTCGCGGTTCGTGCCATTCTAGCGCAGTGGCAACGAGATGGGAGGGTTTGCAGGTCGAGAGCTGGTGGCTTGTTATGGCAAACAAAAACCCGCCGCGGCGGAGAGCCGCTGGCGGGTCTGTCGGGGATCAAGCCCTGTCAGAAGAGGTTGCTGTTGAGCCAGAGGTGGGTAAGGATGCTGGCGATATAGCCTAGCGCGATCACCGGGGCCCACTTCAGATGGCCAAAGAAGGTGTACTTGCCACGGGCCTGGCCCATCAGCGCGACACCGGCCGCAGAGCCGATGGAGAGCATGCTGCCGCCGACACCAGCGGTGAGGGTGGCCAGCAGCCATTGGCCCTCCGACATGTTGGGCATCATTGTGAGCACTGCGAACATGACAGGGATGTTATCGACGACAGCAGAGAGCAGCCCCACCGCCACGTTGGCTGGGGTGGCGCTCATCTCGGCGCTGAGGCCCAGCAACGTGCCCCATTCGGTGTACATTACCTCAGAGGCCAGGGCCAGATAACCGATGAAGCCAAGGCCACCGACACAGAGCACCACACCGTAGAAGAACAGCAGGGTATCCCACTCTGCGCGGGCGATCTTACTGAATACATCGAAAGCGATGGGGTCGCCCATCTGGCCATCGTGCTCCAACTCGGTATTGGCTTCGCCATTGGTGTTGGCCAGCTCCCGGTGATAGGTCTTCTTCAGGTAGTAGCCGAAGAACTGCAGGTAGGCGAGGCCGGTGAGCATGCCGATCACCGGAGGCAGGTGGATGAAGTTGTGGAAGCTGACAGCGGTAATGATGGTCAGCAGGAACAGGGTGATGATGCGTCTGGCGCCACGTTTCATGCTCACACTTTTACCGCCGCCCTGGGGTTTCTCATTGGGCACGGCGAAGCTCATGATGATTGCCGGCACCACCCAGTTGATGATCGCAGGGAGAAACAGGTAGAAGAACTGGAAGAAGTCCACAGTGCCTTGAGGGGTGTCGATGTTCTTCTGCCAGACCATCAGTGTGGTGATGTCGCCGAAGGGGCTGAAGGCGCCGCCGGCATTGGCTGCCACCACGATGTTGATACAGGCGAGCAGGATGAATTTGGTATTTGCGCCGCCAACTGCCAGCACTACCGCGCACATCAGCAGAGCGGTGGTTAGATTGTCGGCGATGGGGGAGATAAAAAATGCGAGTGTGCCGGTGATCCAGAACAGCTGGCGGAAGCCGAAGCCTTTTTTGATCAGCCAGGAGCGCAGCGCCTCGAAGACGTTGCGTTCATCCATGGCGTTGATATAGGTCATCGCCACCAGCAGGAAGAGCATCAGCTCTGCATATTCCAGAAGGTTGTGCCGTACCGCGAGTTCCGCGGCATCAGGCAGGCCGTGGCTCTGGTAGTACCAGGCGACGATGCCCCAGATGAGACCGGCGGCGAGGATTACCGGTTTTGATTTGCGCAGGTGGGTGAACTCCTCCGCCATCACCAGCGCATAGGCCAGGACGAAGATTGCGATGGCGGTAAAGCCGACCCAGTGGTCTGTCAGGTCCAAGCTGTGTTGGTCGTTGCCGGTGGCAAGGGCAAGGCCTGGTACCAGCAACAACATCAGCAGAGGGATAAGTCTACTCGCCATCTGGAACTCCTAAGGTGAACAAGATTCAATCAAGGTGGATGAGTCATGACATCATGACAGCAGATGCCGAAGAGTGCGTATTTATCTAGAGTAACGGCTGTCGTTTATACCACTTTAGTTCTATTTGGGGGAGGGGCAGAGAGGGTCGAATTAAGAAGTAGATTAGGATAAGCTCATTCGGTTTTCTTTTGCGGCTTGGACAAGATGGTGGTTGGTCTTTGTCATGCGCTGTAAATGGGCGGTATTTTCGCAGGGCAGCCGGTGTGCAAGAGGCACCAAAGTTGGCGCTTCTTGTCATTGAAGTCTCTTTGCATGCTGCCGGGCAGTTACATAACGCATTCTAAGTTAAGGGGGTTTCCGTGTTTGGGGCAAAACAGGTTGTCGATTATCTTAGGCAGTGTTTTCTTCCCTTCTTGGGGTGGATCGGCGAGTTGCGAGACGGCAAGGTCGTAAAAGCCGATATCATCGCGGGCATCACGGTTGCACTGGTGTTGGTTCCCCAATCAATGGCGTACGCACAGCTCGCTGGACTGCCCGCCTACTACGGCCTCTACGCCTCCTTCCTGCCGCCGATGGTTGCCGCTATCTTCGGCTCTTCCCGCCAGCTGGCCACAGGGCCGGTGGCGATGGTCTCATTGATGACAGCCACCGCGTTGGAGCCATTGGCAACCCAAGGTGGCGATGGATTTCTCGCCTATGCTCTTGGTCTGGCGCTGATGGTAGGTGTGTTCCAGATTGCGCTGGGCATGTTGCGGCTTGGTGTGCTGGTGGACCTGCTCTCCCACCCTGTTGTTGTCGGCTTCACCAACGCCGGTGCACTGATCATCGCCACATCCCAGCTGAACAAGGTCTTCGGTGTGGAGAAGGTCGCTGGTGAACACCACTACCAGACGGTGATCAACATCATCAACTCGGCGATCGATCATACGCATTTGCCGACCTTATGGATGGCGGCTTTAGCAATCCTGATCATGATCGGTCTGAAGCGTTTCTACCCAAAGATACCAAATGTGCTGGTGGCAGTGGTGACCACCACACTGCTTGCCTGGTACACCGGTTTTAGCGAGAGCGGTGGCAAGGTTGTGGGTGCGATCCCTGAGGGATTGCCGGGCATTAGCATGCCGGGTTTTGATCTGGAGATTCTCGCCCAGCTCGCCACTTACGCGATTATTATCGCACTGGTGGGCTTCATGGAGGCGATCGCCATTGCCAAGGCGATGGCAGCCAAAACCCGTCAGCGACTCGATGCCAACCAGGAGTTGATCGGTCAGGGACTGTCGAACATCACGGCCGGCCTGTTCTCTGGCTATCCGGTCTCCGGCTCCTTTTCTCGTTCTGCAGTCAACATCAATGCTGGTGCAGTGACCGGTTTCTCCTCTGTGGTCACCGGCCTGATGGTGGGTCTGGCCCTGCTGTTTCTGACCCCACTGCTCTACCATTTGCCGCTGGCGACCCTTGCTGCGGTAATCATCTTGGCAGTGGCCAATCTGGTGAAGGTCGGGCCGATTATTCATGCCTGGAAGGCTGAGCCCCAGGATGCCGTCGTGGCGGTCATTACGTTTGCCCTGACCCTCTATATTGCACCGCATATCGAGTACGGCATTCTGGTGGGTGTAATCCTCTCGATCATGCTGTTTATCATGCGTAGTATGCGCCCTCGCGTGGCAGAACTCTCGCGCTATAAAGATGGCACCATGCGTGACATCAC